>JABFSC010000092.1 GCA_013140885.1 Deltaproteobacteria bacterium
CGTGGCACTCCGTGCACACCGCTGTTTCTTCGGGAGCAAAGCGGGGGGTATAGGGATCATTGGCATCGAATTCGGCGAGGTTCCGGCGCGTGTGGATGGTGCCTCGGCCTCGTGTTTTGGTGGACATCGGGAATCTCCTTTTTTGTGTCTCGACTTCAGTCCTCTCATTGGCGCAACGCGGATACCAGCGTCAGGCGAGCGTTGGGGGCTATCGTGCGCACGCGATGCAGGTACTGGCATACGGCAAGGCCACGAGTCGTGCCGGTGAGATGTGCTTCCCACATTGCGTGCAGCAGCCGTAGGTGCCCGCGTCGATCCGCGCGATGGCATGTTGAAGCTGGCGAATTTCCGCTCGATCACTCTCATCAAGCCGCTCCAGCACATCATCATTCTCACGGCTGCTCGCGCGCTCCTCGGAGTCTGGTTCCGGCGTCTGGCGTAAGTTCCGCTCGACCTTCTCCAGCCGCTGCTGTAAGTGCGTGAGTTTGTCTTGCAATGTCGCGCGAAGCGCGTGGTGCTCGGTCATCGGAACCTCCTTACTCACGGTCAGAGAGAAGCCGTCTTACGACAACGTCTCCTTGAACGCGCCCATCTTCAGCAGATCGCGAAAACAACGGAGGCAATCGCTTTCGGTGATCAATCCGGTCGGTTTCCCCTCCGCGTCCACGACCGGCAAACAGCCGATCTTCATGGTGAGCATTTTCTCCACGGCGTCCATCACGCCCGCTTCCGCGGAGACGGTCACCACTTCCTTGGTCATCACGTCCATTACCGTGACCTTCCCAAGCCATTCATGCTCTTTGTCACGGTCGAAACCTAACACGGTCGAGATGGCCGCCTTGTAGAGGTCACGCTGAGTGAGAATGCCGACGACCCGATAGTGTCCATCCACCACCGGGATATGGCGAATGCGCCCCATCGTCATAATGTCCTCGGCCACGGAGAGCTTGTCGCTGCTATGTAACGTGATGACGCTTGTGTGCATGATGTCGCGAACTTTCATGGCAATATCTCCCTTGGCGGTGGGCCACCTACTTGGCGGGTTGTGGTAACCGGACGACCATGACTGGACATGGCGCGTGGCGCACGACTCGTTCGGCCACACTGCCCAACAAGACGTGAGACAGTCCCGTGCGGCCATGCGAGCCCATCACAATCAGATCGGCATGCTCTTGGGTCGCGACCTGACAAATCTCCCAGACCGCTTCGCCCACGACCACCCGGGTTTCCACCGTCACGCTGGCGGGCGCTTGCTTGGCCATGAAGTCCACGAGACGTTTCTGCGCATCGGCGACAATCTCTTCTTCCAGCTTAGCGAAGTCGGTCACGTAGACCGCTTCTGGAAACGCATAGTACGTGGTGGGATGGACGGCATGGACGAGCACGATTTTCGCCTTGTGGTCCGTGGCCAGACCGCGCGCCCAGGTAAACGCATGGTCGGCATATTCCGAGAAATCCGTCGGGACGACGATGGTTTTGATTTGCATGACAGCACCTCCTTGACTCGACTTGAGCAAGGGCAGTGCCAGCGGATTCCGCCGCGAAACTCATGGAAAGTTCCTAAGCGCGGGAATTTTGTCTTCCATTGTTCGCAAGAATGAGAATCGCTCGCCTTGAAGAGCCATGAATGCCTTGAGGAATGAAGGCGTGGTTCTTGCTCTCCAGCGTATGGCCTATGGCTCCCTCGCGGCAACCCGTCTTCATCGCTCGCGGTCTCACTAAAACCTATCAACTGGGGGAAGTCACCGTGCAAGCGCTACGTGGCATCGACCTGGAGATTTACGAGCGGGAATTTGTCGTGCTGCTCGGCCCTTCTGGCAGTGGCAAATCGACCCTTCTCAATATCCTCGGTGGCCTGGAGACCGCCACGGCTGGCGAAGTCCTGTGGCGCGACCATGACCTGGTCCACGCTGATGACCACGAGTTGACCCAGTATCGCCGGGAACACGTTGGCTTCGTCTTTCAATTCTACAATCTGATTCCCAGTCTCACCGTGCGTGAGAACGTCGCCCTTGTCACCGATCTGGTCGCGCATCCCATGGAGCCCGAAGAGGCGTTGCGGCTCGTCGGCTTGACCCATCGTCTCGACCATTTTCCCTCGCAACTCTCTGGCGGTGAACAACAGCGGGTGGCGATTGCCCGCGCCATCGCCAAACGACCAGATGAGTTGTTGTGTGACGAACCAACCGGCGCGCTGGACTATGCCACCGGGGTGTTTGTCCTCGACGCGATTGCGCGCATCAACCAAGAACTCGGTACCACGGCCATCGTCATCACCCACAATGCCGCCATTGCTGGCATGGCGGACCGCGTCCTGCGCTTGGCTGATGGACAGATCGTGGCGGTCGAGCACAATCCCCATCGCCTCTCGCCACGGGAGCTGCGCTGGTGAAAGTGTTGGATCGCAAGCTGCTCCGTGACCTGGGCCGGATGAAAGGGCAGGTCATCACCATCGCCATCGTGGTGGCGTGCGGCATTGCTGTTTTTGTCTCCGCGCTCAGCACCTACGACTCCTTGTGGCAATCGCAACAGGACTATTACGCGACCGCGCGGTTCGCCCAGGTGTTCGCTCACGTCAAACGGGCACCGACGCCGCTCGTCCACCAGGTGCGCGAGATTCCTGGGATCGCCGAGGTCGAACCGCGCCTGGTGTATGAGGTCACGCTCGATGTGCCTGGCGTGGCGGCTCCCGTGGTGGGACGCATGATTGGCGTGCCCACCGGTGGCCAGCCGACGCTGAACCGCTTGTATCTCCGTCGTGGCCGACTGATTGATGCCGCGCGCGCGCATGAAGTGGTCATCAGCGAGGGGTTCGCTCTCGCGAACCATCTCAATCCTGGTGACCAGATCGCGGCGATCCTCAACGGTCGCCGTCAGGAGCTGGAGATTGTTGGCGTGGTGTTATCGGCGGAGTACGTTTACGCCATCCGCGCGGGCGACCCACTGCCTGATAACCGGCAGTTTGGCATCGTGTGGATCAACCACGACACGTTGGCTTCGGCATTCACGATGGAGGGGGCGTTCAACAATGTGGTGCTGACCCTCGCCCCGCGCGCGTCCGAACCGGCGGTGCTTGCCACGCTTGATCGCCTCTTCACTCCCTATGGCGGTCTGGGTGCGTATGGCCGCGATCACCAGCTTTCGCACCTTTTTCTCAGTGAAGAGATTCGCCAGCAAGAGGTGATGGCCACGACGATGCCACCGATATTCCTCGCCGTCGCTATCTTCCTCTTGCATGTGGTGCTGGGACGTATTGTCACTGGCCAGCGAGAACAGATCGCCGCGCTCAAGGCGCTGGGATATGACAACCTGACCGTGGGGCTGCACTATCTCAAGTTGGGGTGTCTGATTGTGATGGTGGGCAGTCTTTTCGGTGTCGTCCTGGGTGCGTGGCTGGGTCGGCTGATGACCGCGAACTACGTGGACTTCTTCCGCTTTCCCATCCTCGCCTTCCGCGTGCAGCCTTGGCTGCCGTTGCTAGGGATCGGGGTCGGGTTATTGTCCGCGCTGGTGGCGACGGTATCCGCCGTGCGCCGGGTCATGGTGTTGACCCCCGCCGAAGCCATGCGCCCACCGGCTCCGCCCCGCTATCGCCATACGCTCATTGAACGGCTGGGATTCGTGCGCTGGCTTTCTCCACAAGGACGGATGGTGCTGCGTCATATCGGCTTGCGGCCAGGCCGGGCGCTGATGACCACGGTGGGCATCGCGCTCGCGGTGCCCATTCTGGTGTTGGCCTTCTTTTGGCAGGATGCCATCGCCTACATGATGACCGTGCAGTTCTTTGCCATTGACCGGGGCGATGCGACGGTGACATTCACGGAACCAGTCACCCGCCGGGCGCTGCGGGAGATCGAACAGTTACCTGGCGTGATGCAGGTCGAAGGAGTGCGCGCGGTGCCGGTGCGGGTGTGGGCGGGACATCAGTCCTACCGCACCGCCGTGCAGGGGTTGCCGCCGCATGCCACGCTGAGGCGGGTGTTGAATGACCAGTTACAACCGATTCCCATCCCCACGGACGGCCTGTTGCTGACCGACCGTCTGGGCGAGCGGCTGGGGCTGCGGCCCGGAGATCGCGTGGTACTCGAAGCGCTGGAAGGGACCCGCGTGCGCCGTGAGGTCGAGGTGACACAATTGGTGAATGACATCTTTGGCATGTCGGCCTACATGGAGATTCACGCCCTCAATCGCCTGATGTCCGAGGGCGAGGCGATCTCCTCGGTGTCCGTGGCGGTCGATCCCGCGCATGAAGAGGAGCTGTATGCCCGCCTGAAACAACTGCCTAAGGTCGCCACGGTGAGTCTCAAGCGGCGAGCGCTCGCGAGTTTTCGCGAGACGGTGGCGAAGTTCGTCCTGGTGTTCACGGGGATATTGACCGTGTTTGCCGTCGCCATCGCGGTCGGTGTGGTTTACAACAATGCGCGCGTGGCGCTAGCGGAGCGGGCCTGGGAGCTGGCCAGCCTGCGGGTCCTTGGGTTTACCCGCGCTGAAGTCTCGACCATGCTCTTGAACGAATTGGCCATTGAGTTGCTGGCCGCGATCCCGTTCGGGTTGTGGTTGGGGTATTGGTTCGTGGTGGCGATTGGGAGTCATCATCAAGCGGAGATGTTTCGCATTCCAGCGGTCATCGCGCCGCGTAGCTATGCCCTGGCCGCGCTGGTGATCCTGCTGGCGGGCGTGGGGAGTGCATTGATTGTCCGCCACCGCATCGACCACCTGGATTTAGTGAGCGTACTGAAGACGCGCGAATGAAACACAGCGGGAAAAAATACGTTGGGTGGATCGTGGCGGCCACGGCCGTTGGTCTGTTGGTCTATGTCATCTTGCGGCCACAACCGGTCATGGTGGAGGTTGCGCCGGTCATCCGGGGGCCTTTTGTCCAGACCATCGACGAGGATGGCAAGACACGGGTCAGAGAGCGCTATACCGTATCGGCCCCGCTGGAGGGCACGATTGAGCGCATACGTCTCAAGGCCGGTGCCCCCGTTGAACAGGGCATGCTGCTGGCGATCATTCACCCAAGAGTGCCAGGGTTGCTCGACGTGCGAGTCGAGCAAGAGTTGCGGGCACGTCTGAGCGCGGCGGAAGCGACTCACGCCGGGAGCCGCGCGGCGGTCGAACGTGCCCAGGCCGCGCTCACACAGGCGAAAGCTGACTACGAGCGCACGAAAAAATTAGCCGAGCAGGAGTTAGTTCCACCTGCCCGCCGCGAGCACGACGAATTGGCGGTTACCCTGGCGATGAAAGACCTGCAAGCGGCTCAGTTTGCGAACCGCGCGGCGACGCATCAAGTCGAGATGGCACGTGCGGCCCTGCTCCGGGTGCAAAAACCGTTACCCACCAATCACGGCGACGACCAACACTGGGAGATTCACGCGCCGGTATTGGGGCGGGTGCTGCGGGTGTTTCAAGAAAGCGAGGGGGTGGTGACCCTTGGCACGCCCCTGCTGGAGATCGCTGATCCCGCCGATTTGGAGGTCGTGGTGGATGTGCTCACCACCGACGCGGTGCATATCGCACCGGGATCCACGGTGTGGTTCGAGCGGTGGGGAGGCACGCCAGCGGTCAAAGGTCGAGTACGACTGGTCGAGCCTTCGGCCTTCACCAAGATTTCGGCCCTGGGCATTGAGGAACAGCGGGTCAATGTCGTCATTGATGTGACGGACGATGAGGAGCAGTGGCGCGGGGTAGGAGACGGGTATCGGGTCGATGCCCGCATTGTGACGTTTCAGGCCGAGGACGCGGTCCAGGTGCCAGTGGGGGCGCTGTTTCGTGATGGCGATGGCTGGGCGGTGTTCGTGATGGCGGACGGATATGCGCGCAAACGGGGACTTCAGGTTGATCGGCGTGGCAGTGCTACCGCGTTGGTGACACAGGGTCTTGCGGTCGATGAACAGGTGATCGTCTATCCCAGTGATGCCGTACAGGATGGGGTGCGGGTGCTGGCGCGGGTGGTGGGGTGAAACTGCCGGGATTCGCCTCACCATTCCTTGAAAGACGAGACGTCATGCGGGCGACGACTCACCATCAGTTTCTCTCCTTCCGCGCGTTGACGGCGATAACCGAGCAGATGAAACAATTCGATAACAAACCAGCGCGCCACCCGTCGATCGACAATCAAGGTATCGGTGCGTTCGGGATGGCGTCGGATACCGGGAAGCCACGGGAGGAGGGTTTCGAGTCGTAGTCGTCGCAGCCAGGCCGAGACCGTGAGCCAGAATGGCTTCACCTCCCGCACGAGGAAGAATCCGTCGGTCCCTTGGCTTTGGTACAGGGGCATCAGCACGTACCCATTCTCCGCGGCACGAATGTCGCCACGACGATCGCGTGCCAGGAGTTGACCACGAGCGACTGGCTGAAAATTGGTGAAGCCTGGCTCCATGACGAACTGATCTTCCGCCTGAACCGCATGGCGATAGCGGATATCAAGAATCGGCGGCACGCCCTTCGTTTGTTCGCTCACCCGTTGGCGCAACTCTTCAAGCCGCGGAATCGCCTCGCGCTGAAGACACCCGGTGGTCACTAACATCATCCAGATCGCCAACTCATGATGGTCAACCGCGGCCGGGGACTCGTTCTGACCACCCTCAAAGCCGACCGCCATGTACCCGCGGTCATTCATGTAGTTAAGGGTGGTGCCTTCAAGATGTTCTTCCAAACCGAGAATGACCGGCGCGGGCAGACTGAGCGCGAGCCGCCGATTCAGTAAGGTGTCGGCAATAACGGTAAACGGCGTCCCGGCGGCGGACGTCGTATGGAGGTCAAGAAAAATGACCGGTCCGCGCCGCCGTGCGAGCGCGGCCTCGATTTCTTGAAGCAATTCCCGTTGTTCGGTGTCCTCTGGTCCCAGTGGGGTATCCCCGGTGCCTTGTTGCAAGGCCGCGATGCGGTCCGCGAACCACACCCGATTGAGGTCTTGCTCCAGGTACCGACAGCGTCGCAGTAACGCCGCGCGATTGCCGACGAGGGCAAGGAGCTCACCACGAAAGGGGGGCTGTTGAGAACCGAGGACGGCAAGCACTCGTTGTGCCGCCACCACACCGGCCGGTTCATTACCGTGGATCCCACCAAGGCACAGCACGAGTGGTCCCTCGCTCCGCCCACCGTAGGTGCCCAGCACACGCGGCAAAGTTCGCGGTAATGACGACAGTGCTTCCATACGGCTGGCTAGGACGCCGCTGCCTGCGCTTGCTGCTCCAGCAGGCGGGCGGTGATGTTCAGAATATCGCGCTCCGTGACAATGCCCACCAGATGGCCTTCCTTGACCACCAGTAAGCAATCCATCTTTTCTTGCCGCATCAAGGTAATGGCGTCGAGCACCGCGATTTCCGGCGAGACTGTCGGCGGATTCGGTTGGACAATGGTGTGCAAGGCGACCGCCGCCGATGGGTCTCGATGCGCATGCGTGGCGTAGTAACGCACGATCTCGGACCACGAGATCACCCCGACAAGGTGCCCTTGCTCGTCTTCGACTGGCACGTGGCGGATATGTCGCCAGTTCATCAGATTGACGACGAGGTCGATCGGCTCCTCGGGATGGACGGTAAACAGATCGGTTGTCATGAATTGTTCAATCCGCAGATCGTGAGCGGTGCTTGCCCGTCCTTCTTCGATTTTCGCTGGTGACCATTCATGCACGGGATTGCCCTCCCACTGTCGCCGCGCCGTCGCCGCCGTCAAGGCGCTCAAGAGCGCGTCCTTGCTTTCACTGGTGTCCTGCATGTCCGCCAGGGAACGCAACAGCCACTGCGACCCCGTGCGCCCGGATTGGACGCGCTCTTCGATCACCCCAAGATAGCGGTCACTATCGGCCCCGCTGATTCCCGCCTCGCGCAACCCCGTCCGTGCCAGCGGCAGCAGTTCGCGGAGGATCAACTCCCGCGCGGGCAGCACCTGGCCATCTATCCAGATGAATTGAGCGTCGAGACCCGCCTGGGCCGCCGCGAGAAAATTGGTCTCGGCATCGTGGAACGCCATCTTCTTGGCGAGATCGCCGTACGCGCCAGGACCACCGCTCAGCAACCCCAGGAGAAAAGCCGCGTTGGCGATTTCATCACGGATGGTGGGCCCAGAAGGCAGCACCCGATTCTCAATCCGTAAATGCGGTTTCCCATTGCTGAAGCCGAAGCAGGCGCGATTCCACCGGTAGACCGTGCCATTGTAGGTCCGCAATGCCTGGAGCGAGGGAATGTCACCTTGTTGTAACAGCGCCAGCGAATCTTCTTGCAGAGCCGCGCCCAGTAACACGCGAAAGCGCGCCAGGTCTTCCTGGAACAGTTCCACCACGGATTGCTGAACCCAGCGATGGCCGAAGCTCACTCGAGGCGAGCGTTCCCGCATGTGATGACTCGCGCTACGCGTATCAACGGCTTGCTGAAACAGGGGGATGCGGGTTTCGCGCCACAGGCGGCGGCCAAAGAGCAGGGGCGCGTTCGTCGCCGCGGCGAGGACAGGAGCCGTGATCGCCTGCGCCAGGTTATAGCGGGACGCGAATTCCTCGGCACTCACTTGATAGTGGACCTGAAAACTGGTGCAACACGCTTCGAGCATCACCGAGTCGTGCTTGACGATCAGCTCGTCCATTCCTTTCAAGCGAAACTCGTATGCCCCACCGCGAAGCTGGTTCATGGCCTCGCTCAGCGCGAAGTAGCGGGGCTTCGGGGTCATGTTGGTGAGGGCCAGGTCTGATTTCCGTAGGGTGGGCAAGATGCCGGTCAACACAATCTCGGCACCGTGGCGGTGAGCCCCCGTTCGCAAAGTGGCGAGGAGTGCGGTCAGGTCGCGTTCCATCTGACTTAAACACTCCCCGGCGAACACGAGCGGATCGAGATTGATTTCCAGATTAAAGCGTCCCAGTTCCGTGGTGTAATGCGGGTCGTCCGTCGTCGCGAGAATCTCTAACGCCACCGGAGCCGGACGCCAGGCGTGATCGACAAGAAACACCTCCTGTTCCGCGCCAATCCTGCGAATGTCGGACTCGATCATCCCTCCGGTAATCATATTGTCGAGCGCATGGATGTCATGGAGCAGATGCGTGATAAACGTCCGCATCTGCTCCGCATCATGCGCTTGCTCAACCTGTTGTGTGCCCATAGTCCCTCACAGTCGCGGGAAAGCGAGTGCAAGAACTGGGCCTCGCTTGTTCATCACGGGTGGCAAAGGCCGTCGCGGCCATGAAAATGGACCAGCCCTAAACCGTCCGTCCCGCCTTTGGCGGCGGCCTGGCGGCCTGGCGGCCGGCGAAGATAATCGCGCGGCACGGCGTGTGCTCATGTTTGTCTCACACCATCGGGCATGCGGGTGAAATCAGCGCGATGGGAGAACGAGTACAAAGGAGCACTCCATGATTCATGAAGTGAGTGGCGATATTTTACTGACGAAAGCCCACGCCCTCGCCCACGGGATCGCGCCCAACGATCCATTTGATCAAGGCTTAGCGCGAGCGTTGCGCGAGCAATGGCCCGCGATGCACAGAGACTATCACCATTACGCGAACCAAACACACCCAAAGCCAGGCGAACTCTGGAGCTGGGGCACGTCCGGGAAGCGGGTCATCGCCTTGTTGACGCAAGAGGGCGGATTCGAACATGGCGCGCGGCCCGGTCGCGCCACGGTTGGAAACGTCAATCACTGCCTGCGCCGGTTACGGCACGAACTTGAAAAGGAAGGGATCACGAGTGTCGCGCTGCCACGATTGGCGACCGGGGTCGGGAAATTAGCGTGGGAGGAGGTCATGCCGCTGATTGACAAGCACCTGGGAAATTTAGCGATCCCCATTTTTGTCTACGCCACCTATAAGCCAGGCGTGCAGGCAGTTGAGCCTGGCTTATAGGGGAAGCTCACGGCCTTATCCGCAAGGAGTCAGCAATTGGGGCGCGCGAAATGACGACGCTAATGAATTGTACGAGAAAGAAGAGAAATGTTCCCTGGCGGAGAATCTTCGCGATTTTAGGAATTGCCCCTTTTTCTTCTTCTCATTTTCGCGAGAGTCCGCGGCCGTGGTTCCAATTTTTCTCTCGTCTCACGGTCAAAAATCTAGGGCGCGCCTCTTGACGTTCAATTCGTCGGTCTTACATAGCTCACAAGATGTTTGTGCGCCGACATCCAAGAAGTCCATCACTCTAAGGAGGTCACCATGGCACTCGTGCGTTTCTCTTCTTCTTTTGATCCTATTGATACGCTGCTCCGTTTACAGCGTGAGTTTGATCGCGTTTCCGAAAATCCCGTTGGCTTTGACTTAGGATTATCGGGGCGTGGTGTGTTTCCCCCAATCAACGTCTTCAATGACCGTGACGGGTATATCGCGCGCTTGGAGGTTCCAGGCGTCGCGCCCGGTGATATCGCGATCGAAACGCAAGGGCAAACCTTGCGGATCAGTGGCAAGCGGGAATCCCAACTCCCTGCTGAAGCCAGTTTTCATCGTCACGAGCGCGGCGATGGGCAGTTCTCCCGCTCGTTGCAATTTCCCACCGATCTTGATCTGACCAAAGCTGAAGCCTCCTGCAAAAACGGCATGCTGACCATCCGCATTCCGAAGAAAGAAGAAGCCAAGCCCCGTCAGATCGCTGTTAACGCCGCGTAAGCCCTATATCCGTGCTGAAGGAGGTTCCTGACCATGACAGAACAAGAATTGACATCGTACAAAAAGCAAGAAGTCAGTGGAAACGAGCAGATTCAGCCAGGACGCGCCTATGTCCCGAATGTGGACATCTACGAATCCGCTGACAGTCTCTGGTTGCGCGCGGACATGCCGGGCGTGGATGAGCAATCGCTGGAAGTCGACCTGGCGGATGGCGTCTTGTCACTCTTCGGTCGTGTCAACGTGAAAGAGTACGAGAATGTCCAACCAGTGTACACTGAATACAACATTGGCAACTATGCTCGTCGCTTCACCCTCTCGAAAGACATCGACCCCGACCATATCACCGCTCGGATGATCAACGGCGTGCTGGAACTGCAATTGCCGAAAGCTGAACGAGCCAAGCCACGGAGGCTCGCCATTTCAACTACCTAAGTCTTCCCGGGTGTCTTCGCCCTTGGACGCCCGGTTTTCCTTGGTTCCTTTGGCGTGACACCCCTTCCTTTCCTTCAACATGGGGTGAACTCAATTCACCCCATACCCGCACCGCGCCTTTTCACGCCAGTCCCAACGCCGCGAGCGGTTCGCGGTCCACGACCGGGAGTCGGTGCGCGCCGGCGTAGGCTTTGATTGACCCTGGCGTGCGTTCGAAGGGGTCGGTCAAACCGATTTCCGCCGCGTACTCACGAAGCACCGGGATCACTTCCTGCGCCATGAGTCGCATGCTGGTCATGCGATCCTCGTTGCGCACGGGTCCTTGGATATGGAAGAAGATGAAGATGCCTGGCCGCAGGACCTGTAACAGTGTCTTCACCTTGGGAATCACGGTTTTTGGGCTGCCTATGATAATCTGCATGCTTTGTTGAGCTTTT
>JABFSC010000059.1 GCA_013140885.1 Deltaproteobacteria bacterium
TCACTGGCCCCTATCCTGTCGAGGAATACTGGGACGATCTGCTGCGGGTCACGGGTGGACAAACCGATGAGTCCCTCGCCCGTCAGACGCTCGATCTTTCCAAGGAGCTGTGGGACTGGCACCAACAGCAAGGCGTGCGTTTTCAACCCTCACTCAGCGGTACGCTCAGTCTGGGGCGCACCAATGCCTTCTTTCTGGGTGGCGGGAAGACCCTCCTGAATTCACTCTATCGCACCGCGACCTCACTTGGTGTGCAGGTGGTCTATGACGCGCGGGTGATTGATCTCGACATCACGGACGCGCTCTTTCGCTCGGCGCTCGTGCGGCATGAAGGGGAGGAAATCCAAGTCGAAGCGAAGAGCTTTGTGGCGGCGGCGGGTGGCTTCGAGGCGAATATCGAATGGTTGAAGGAGTATTGGGGCGCGGCGGCGGAGAATTTTCTCATTCGTGGAACGCCATACAATCGAGGCGAGGTGCTGGGGCTCTTGCTCGATAAGGGCGCGCAAGCGGTTGGTGACCCCACTCAGTTTCATGCGGTCGCGATTGATGGACGCGCTCCGAAGTTTGACGGGGGCATCGTGACACGACTCGATTGCGTGCCGTTTGGCATCGTCGTCAACGCGCGAGCGGAGCGGTTCTATGATGAAGGTGAGGACTTCTGGCCTAAACGTTACGCCATCTGGGGACGGCTGGTGGCTCAGCAACCTGGGCAAGTCGCGTTCGCGCTGATCGACTCCACCGCCACCGAGCTGTTCATGCCCTCGGTGTTTCCACCGGAGCGGGCCGAGACGATTGAAGCACTGGCGGTGAAGTTCCAACTTGATCCCGCGCGCCTGCGGGCAACGGTGGACACCTTCAACACCGCGTGTCGCTCAGGGACGTTCGATCCCAGCAGCCATGATACCTGTCACACGGAAGGCGTGACCCCACCGAAGTCGCACTGGGCGCGCCCACTCTCGACGCCACCATTTTACGGCTACCCGTTGCGACCAGGGATCACGTTTACCTATCTCGGCGTGAAGGTCGATGCCGAGGCGCGCATCGGCATGGCGCACGGCGCGGCTTCGCCCAACATGTTCGCCGCTGGTGAGATCATGGCGGGTAATCTGTTGGGCAAAGGGTATCTGGCGGGCATCGGCATGACGATTGGCGGGGTCTTTGGTCGGATCGCTGGACGGGAGGCGGCTCGCTATGCACGCGACCAACACGCTCGCTGAAGCCAATCGACAAATCACGATCTGCAATGCCTGTCGCTATTGCGAGAGTCTGTGCGCGGTCTTTCCGGCGATGGAGCGACGGCGCGTGTTCCCGGATGAGAGCCTCGATTACCTCGCCAATCTTTGCCACAACTGCGGAGCCTGTTACGACGCCTGCCAGTATGTGCCGCCCCACGACTTCGCGGTGAATGTGCCCAAGGTCCTGGCGGAAGTGCGGTCCGAGTCCTACGCCCGCTATGCCTGGCCACGGGGATTGGCGCCTGTGTTCCATCGCAATGGCGTGGTTGTGGCGTTGACCGCCGCTGTCGCGGTCACGCTCTTCCTTGGTGGGTTTGTCGCGCTGGGTGATCCCGGCGTCCTGTTCGCGGCACAGACCGGACCGGGCGCGTTTTATCGGCTGATGCCGCACGAGGCGATGGTCCTGCTCTTCGGCGGAGTCTTCCTGTTCGCGATACTCGCCCTCGCGATGAGCGTCCGCGCCTTCTGGCGTGCCATTGGTGGTGGCTTGCTTACCACGGCGGATGTGCTTGATGCTGGACGCGCGGCGGCCACGTTACGCTATTTGGATGGTGGTGGTGCGGGGTGCCTGACCGAGGATGCACGACCCGACACCCGCCGCTTCTTTCATCACTGCACGTTCTATGGATTCTTGCTCTGCTTTGCCTCGACCTCGCTTGCGACCGTGCTGCACAACGGGTTCGGCTGGCAAGCGCCCTACCCTTGGTACAATCCCGTCGTGTTGCTTGGCATCGTCGGTGGGATTGGTTTGGTGGTTGGGCCAGTGGGATTATTGCGCGCCAAGGAACAGCGCGATTCCAATCTGAGCGACTCGCGCGCGCGTGGGATGGAGCGCGCATTTCTCGTCATGCTGTTGTTGACGAGTGTCACTGGACTGCTGCTGTTGGTGTTGCGTGCGACGGCGCTGATGGGCATGCTGCTCGCGATACATCTCGGAGTGGTGTTCGCGCTGTTTCTCTCGTTTCCGTATGGCAAATTCGTGCATGGGTTCTATCGGTCCGCGGCGTTGGTACGCGCTGCTCAGGAAAAGCGTATGCCTGTACTCGGGTCCGATAACTCGTAAACACAACGGGCCTCCCGCTCAAAGCGACCTTGTCGATATACTCCGCCCTTGTATTCGCGCATCCACAGTGCTTTTACAGAAGCCACTTCACCCAAAGGAGCAAAGCAATGCAGAAAGAACCGTTCTCCATTTCCGTCTCGGATGCCACCCTGGCCGACCTGCGTGAGCGCCTGCTCAAGACGCGCTGGCCACGCGACTTCGCCAATGCCCAATGGCAGTACGGCACCAACCTGGAGTATCTGAAAGAGCTGGTGGATTATTGGATCAACAAGTACGACTGGCGCAAGCAGGAACGAGAGATGAATGCCTTCTCTCATTACAAAACCACTATCGAAGGCATGCCGATCCACTTCATCCACGAACCTGGCAAGGGACCGAAACCGATGCCGCTGATTCTGAGTCACGGCTGGCCGTGGACGTTTTGGGACCTCAACAAAGTCATTCGTCCGTTGTCCGACCCCGCGGCGTTTGGGGGCGATCCCAACGATGCGTTTGATGTCGTCGTGCCATCGCTGCCTGGCTATGGATTCTCGACTCCGCTCACGACGCCGGGCATCAATTTCTGGCGCACGGCGGATTTGTGGGTGACCTTGATGCAGGATGTTCTGGGTTACAAGAAGTTCGCCGCCGAGGGTGGGGACTGGGGCGCGATCATCACCACGCAACTCGGTCACAAGTACGCCGACCGGTTGATCGGCGCGTATATGCACCTGATGGTGCCATTAGATGTGTTCGTGGGGGGGCTGCCGCCCGCGTCGGACTACGGTCCCGATGAACAAGGGTGGTACGACCGCAACCAGAACTTCTTTGCCGCCGAGAGTGGCTATTCCGCGCTGCAAACCACGAAACCGCAGACCATTGCCCATGCGCTGAACGACACTCCCGCTGGGTTGTGTTCATGGATTCTGGAGAAGCGTCGCACGTGGAGTGACTGTGACGGCAACGTCGAGAAGCGGTTTACCAAGGATGAGCTGATCACCACGATGATGATCTATTGGATCACCGAGAGTTATGGCACGTCCGCGCGCTACTATTATGAGTGCGTGCATAACCCGTGGAAGGCATCGCATAATCGCACTCCGGTGGTCGAAGCGCCGACGGGCATTGGGCTTTTCCAAAAAGAGGTGATCCTACTGCCACGCAAATGGGCCGAAGGGTATTACAACTTGAAGCACTGGACGGTGATGCCTTCAGGCGGCCACTTCGCCCCGATGGAAGAGCCGCAACGGCTGGTCGAGGATATTCGCAAGTTTTTCCGCACGCTGAGGTAGGAAGACCGGGGATCAGGGGGCGGATTAAGAA
>JABFSC010000538.1 GCA_013140885.1 Deltaproteobacteria bacterium
GTTATGTCAAGCAGTGGCTGAACACGAGGATTTGCCAGACCGCGAGGTCCTGATTACCGCGGTCCGCGCGCGCGAGGAGCTGATGGGCACGGGCATTGGTGACGGCGTGGCGATTCCGCATGCGCGACTCGACGGCCTGACCAAGCCAGTCTTGACCTTTGGTCGATCGCCTCAAGGCATCAACTGGGATTGTCCTGATGGCTTACCCGCGCATTTGGTGTTTTTGGTCCTGACACCCGCAGGGGCCAATGACCTCCAATTGGAGATTTTGGCGACCTTAGCACGTGCGCTGGGAAGCGAAGACGCACGCACGCGGCTACGACAGGCCGCGAGTGGACAAGCACTATGGACGGTGCTGAACGACATCCTCCGACCGCAGGGGCAGCCTCCTCCGAGCGAACAGGTCCCCAAACCGTCAGTGGTGTCGACCTCCTGAGTTTGCGCATCATCCGTGGTACTCTCAAGACGCCATGAAAAGCACCCCACGAGAGCAGCAGCTTGAACTGACTATCGCGCGGCTTCGGAGCGAGCTCGCCACGACCACCCGTGCCCTTGCCGAGCGTGACGAACGCTTACGCGCCTCCGAGACGCAGTATCGGCTCATCTTTGACAAGAATCCTTATCCGATGTGGATATTCGATCCGACCACCTTGGGCTTTTTAGAGGTGAACGAGCAGGCCGTGCACCACTACGGCTACACGCGCGAGGAGTTTCTCGCCATGACGATCCTCGATATTCGTCCACCAGAAGAGATCCCGCGAGTAGTCGCGCGCATTGAGCAAGCGCGGCAACCGTACGCGCTGGCCTTTCGGCTGACGGGCGAGTGGACGCACTGGCAGAAAGACGGGACGCGCATGCAGGTCGAAGCCGCCGCCGTGTCGATCGCGTTTAATGGCCGTTCCGCAGTCCTGGTCTTGGTCAATGACATCACCGCGCGGTCGCGCATGGAGCGTGAGCTGCGGCGCAGTGAACAAGTCTATCGCCTCCTGATTGATCATTTCCCCAATGGCGTGGTCGCCTTGTTTGACCGGGACCTCCGCTACCGCGTGGTGGGCGGCAGGGGACTCATGGCCAGCGGGATGACAAAAGAGAGATTCGAAGGGAAACTGATGCGCGAAGTCCTCCCTGCGCATATCTGTACCGTTCTCGAGCCGTGTTACCGCCAAGCCCTCGCTGGGAAAGACGCGCTGGTGGAGGTCCCCTATTTGCATCGGGTGTTGCGGGTGCATACGTTTCCCTTGCCTGATGACTCCGACACCATTGCCGTTGGGATCGTCGTGACCCAGGACATTACGCGACAGAAACGCCGCGAGGAACAGTTGCGCCGCAGCGGGCAGCGGTACCGCACGTTGGCGCAGGCCCGCGAGCGGCAATTGATTGCCTCGGATCGCTTGGTCTCCTTCGGGGAACTCGCGGCCTCGCTCGCCCACGAATTGAACAACCCCCTCGGCATTGCGATGGGTTTTGCCCAGGATCTCTTGAGCGAGACCGCGACGCAAGACGCGCGCTACCGCCGTCTCCAGATCATCGTGGAGGAAACCCGGCGCTGTGGGCAGCTCATGAAGAATCTGCTCGAACTGGCGGCGCCGCCACGGACGACGCTGGTCGCGACTGACCTCGCCGCGCTCGTTCGCCATAGTCTCGAATTGATCTCAGGGCAGACCCAGAAATGCCGTGTCACGACGGTGTGTGAGTGCGCCCCCGACTTTCCCAAGGTGCTCGCCGATGCGCAACAGTTGGAGCAGGTTTTGCTCAACTTGTACTTTAATGCGATCGAAGCCATGCCGGACGGCGGGACGCTCACGGTGCAACTCGGGCTGACGCTGCCGTCGGGCGAGAACACGACAGGGGACCGACAATCCTCGACTGCGGAGGCAACGATTACGGTGAACGATACGGGGCAAGGGATCGCGTCCGCGGACCTACCGAAGATTTTCCACTCGTTCGTCACCACCAAGAAACAGCGAGGGATGGGATTAGGGTTGTCCATTTGCGAGAGTATTCTGCGCGCCCACGAGGGGCGGATTGCCGTGCACAGTACACCAGGGCAGGGAACGACGTTTATCCTCCATCTGCCGATGAGGAACGCACATGATGCCACCGTCTGAAAAAATTCTGGTCGTCGATGATGAAGCCAATATGCTCGCCTTGTGTGAGAGCGTGTTGCGCAAAGAAGGGTACGTGGTGGTGTGCGCGGCTTCCGCCGAAGAAGCCCTCGCCCTGCTGGAAAAGGACAGCGTGGATTTGCTGATCGCCGATCTCCGTTTGCCGGGCATGGATGGGCTGGAGCTGGTCCAGCGGGTTAAGGCGCAACAGCCAGGGCTGGCGTACCTCTTATTGACCGGACATGGCACGATCCAATCGGCGGTGGCCGCCATGAAGGAGGGTGCGGCTGATTACCTCACCAAGCCGGTCGATGTCGATGAACTCAAGGTGGTGGTGAAGAAAACGCTCGAGATGAGTCGGCTGACGCGCGAGGTGCAACACTTGCGCCTCCAAGTCGCCAGCGAGCACGAGTTTCCCGAGATTGTTGGCCGCAGCAAAGCGATGGGGGCGCTGCTCCGCCAGGTCCAACTGATCGCGGGCAGTGACAGTACGGTCTTGCTCCAGGGTGAATCCGGCACGGGCAAGGAATTGATCGCGCGCGCCCTTCATCGCTCGAGCCCCCGCCGGGACCGTCCGTTTATCGCGCTCGATTGTGGCACGATTCCAGAGACCCTCTTGGAGAGCGAACTGTTTGGCTATGTCAAAGGGGCCTTTACCGGCGCCAGTGCCAACAAAAAAGGGTTGTGGGAGGAAGCCCACAGCGGCACCCTGTTTCTGGATGAGATTGGCGATATTCCCGTATCGTTTCAGGCCAAGCTGTTGCGCGTGCTCCAGGAGGGAGAGATTCGCCCGGTCGGCAGTACCAAGCGGATCACGGTCGATACCCGGGTGGTGGCCGCCACGAACAAGGACTTGAAGTCCGAGGTGCGGGCTCAACGCTTTCGCGAGGACCTGTATTATCGCCTGGCCGTCGTGCCTTTGCGGCTCCCGCCCTTGCGCGAGCGACGCGAGGACATTCCGCTACTGATTGATCATTTCATGACCAAGTATTGCACGCGGACGCACCAGGCGCGCAAGCAGCTTCCGTCAGCTCTTCTCCGTCGGTTGATGGAGGCCCCTTGGCCTGGTAACGTGCGGGAGTTAGAACATACGAGTGAACGAGCGGTACTGTTGAGTCCGGGACCAGAAATCGAGCGAGAGAGCGTTGTGCTGGATCACGTCGCCCTTGACCCGGCGACGCGCACATCGGACGTGCAGGCGATTACCGAAGCGCACGCGTTGCTTGACAATGTCGAACGAGAAAAACTCCGCCAGGCATTGGTGCGGACTGGCAATAATCGTGTCCACGCCGCCAAGCTGCTCGGGATCAGTCGTTCGACGTTCTACGAAAAATTGAAGCGCTATCATTTGCTTGAGGAGATCTCGGAGAGTGCCCCACTCCCGCCCTGCTCGCGCGGTGTGCCCTAGAGGCGCTCCCGCAGTCATCGTCCGAGTTGTGATCGCACGCACGCATCAAAAGGAAGGAGAACCTATGTATTGTCGAGTGCTAGAAGG
>JABFSC010000081.1 GCA_013140885.1 Deltaproteobacteria bacterium
GGATAGAGCGGCGTGAGGTTATCGAACAGAATTTTTTCGCGCGCGCGTTCGGGCTCTTCATAGTTGATCGCTTCGACCTTGAGCAGCGCGAAGTAGCGCTCACCCTCTTTCGGTGGACGAATCTGCCCGGCGACGACATCGCCAGTACGGAGATTAAATCGTCGAATCTGACTCGGCGAGACGTAGATGTCGTCGGGACCTGGGAGGTAATTGTAATCAGGAGAGCGCAGGAAACCGAACCCATCGGAGAGAATTTCGAGTACCCCTTCGCCGTAGATGAAACCACTACGTTCGGCTTGGGCTTGCAGGATGGCGAAGATCAAGTCTTGCTTGCGCAGACTTGAGGCCCCTTCGACATTGAAGTCACGCGCGATTTGCGCCAGTTCCCCGATTTTCTTTTCTTTCAGGGTTTTGAGATTGAGTCCGTCTTCTTCCTCAGCGACATCAACCCGGACTTCCCGCACTTCGCGGGGTTCCGTGCTCTCTTGCTTTACGGACGTTCGACCCATGACGATGGTTCCTCCCTTATATTCCCGGTACACGTGAAATTCAGACGCCTGAGAGCCCGCTCCTCCACTTCACTATTCCGAAAGGCCTTGCCGTTGGGTGACTCACGTGAATGGCGTGAGCTGGGGATCACACGAAAGCGGAAGGCGTTCGCTCTGACGAGGGGCAGGAAGATTAGGTGGTGAGAGATTTTGTTAGTCGTCTTAATGAAACTGGGACCGACCATACTGAATCTTGAATTGGCTGTCAATGGAAAACTGGGCGGGGCATCGGTCATCACTGCGAGAGCGGATCATTAGACGGCCCAACAGTGGGTTGTTCTTCCACCACGAAAGGCAACGTGGCGAACACGCCTCGCAAGTCTTCGGGATACGGAGCCCAGAGGGTCAGCGGCTGTTGCGTCGTGGGATGACAAAAGCGAATGGCGCGCGCATGCAACGCTTGACGGGGAAAGTCGCGCAGCACGGCGGGGAGATCAGCGAATCGGCCAACACCGCCATACACAAGATCACCCACGATGGGATGACCAAGAGCGGCGAGATGCACACGAATCTGATGCGTGCGGCCAGTCTCGGGAAACATGCGGACCAAGGAGACGCCCATCGCTTCGCCCACGACCTGATAACGACTGAGCGCGGCACGACTCCGATGCGCGTGCACGGACATTTTTTTCCGATCACTCGGATGGCGTCCAATCGGAAGATGAATCTCGCCACGCGGTTGCGCCAAGCGCCCAACGATCAGCGCGACATACAACTTGTGAACCTGTCGCTCCTTGAATTGCGAAGACAATCGTTCCTGTGTAGTTGGGTCTTTGGCGACGAGGAGCACACCGGAGGTATCTTTATCCAGGCGATGAATGATGCCAGGGCGCAAATTATCGGGCGCGGCTTCTTGCCAGCCCCAGCGCGCGAGGAGCGCGTTGACGACCGTGCCCTGCCATTGGCCAGGAGCGGGATGCACCACCATGCCAGGCGGTTTATTGATGGCGGCGAAAAATTCGTCTTCGTACAAAATATCGAGCGGCAAGTCTTGCGGCAGCGCCCGCGCCGGGGGCTCAGCGAATGGTCGCACTTCGATCTCATCACCGAAGCGGAGAACATAGCCCGCTTTGCGTTCTTCTCCGGCGACCCGCACGCAAGCGTGCTCGATCAACATTTTGACATGCGAGCGCGTGGCTCCCATCAGATGCGCGAGAGCGATATCCAGGCGTTGTCCGGCCAAATCGGAAGTAACAGAAAATCGTTGGAGGGAGGGCATGCGCTCGTACAGTACGATCAAGGCAAGTCGCGAACAAGGCCAAAGTCTCAAGTCCAAGGTCCAAGGTCCCAAACAAGTCCAAAGTCCAAGGTCCCAAGTCTCAAGTCCCAATTTTTGACTTTTGCCTTTTGATTTTTCCTAAAGGACAGCATCCGCCCCATCGAACCGCGTCAGCCGAAACCCCACAAAGTGTTCAGGATAGGTCGTCCGCAGTTGGCGGAGCACCTGCATCGCCACCGCTTCTCCCAGCTTGAGCCCTTCGACGCCATCCGAGCGATAATGCACCCCCGCCACGTCACGCCCCAGCGAGATATTCGACGCCAACTTGTTGAGTTCGCCACCCGCGGTTAAGGGCGCACCTCGTTAGCGGTCGCGGGGGTCTCCATATCCCGGCCTCGACAACTACCACGGAGAATGGAATGTTTCCTCGTCAGCAAAAATAGAGCGGTTTAGTTCGCCGCCACAATGCCCAACGCCTGCGCATGCTCAAACCACCGCAGGCGCACCTCAATCACCTTCGTCTGTTGACTGTCCTTGTCGCGCACTCGCACACCACCGAGGACAACCTCCGCGCCTTCAATACGAACGGTCGCGCCGGCCACATCGAACTGGTCAATGAACGAGAACCCACCAATCCGTGCCGAAAAGAAGGAACGACTGAAGGTCTGCGTGATACCATTGCCCGCGGTCATCTTCGCCGTCAGCGTATGCGCCCCCGGCGGAAGCACCCCAAGGTTGTACTGCATTCCCCACCCACTGAACGACGCGTTTGGATTATCAAAGAAGGCACTGCGGACATCGGCACGCGGCGAGCAACAGGAAACCGTGCCAATCGCTTCACCGTCCAGTGTTAATTCAACACTGTGGATCGGTACCCCAACCTCCTCCGCGAACGCCCATCCCCGCAGGATACTTATTCCCGATGCGGCTTGGTTGTCCGCCGGGCTCTCAATATAGCCCGTGATCCCCCCAGCGGCTTCGACCGTGGCAACCGAGCCCAAATGAGCGGGCAGCCCAACCGAAACCGCCGCGAGCAGCCGCGACATAACAGACTGTTGAGAGGAGAACGTGGAAATAGTCTCACTCCCCACTAACCCCAGCGACTGTGTATTCGTGAACCATTGGAACCGGGCGTTGATTTGCTTTTGTTGTTGAGTCCTTTTCTCACGGACAACGACCCCACTGAGCGTCACCTGGTCTCCGGTAATACTGGCGCGCGCCGCCGAGAGGCCAAACTGATCGAGAAACTCAAAGTCGCCCGGCTTGACCACCGTCACCAGATGCGGGGGGAGAAAGACCCGTTCTCCCGCCGTATTCTCGAGCTGCACCCGCAGCTCATGGTCCCCGGCCGGGAGCACGCCCCAGTTGAAGGGCGCTCCCCAGCCGCTGTTCAGCGTATGACTGGCGGGAAATTGGGGATAGTTAGCACGCACGTCGCCGCGCTCAGAGCAACAGGGGACGAAAAAGGAGGCGAAAGATACGCTGTTATCCTTATCGCTGACAGACACATACACGTTTTTGATGTCGGCTCGCTGTTGTGGGACGAAGGTCCAGCCGCGAATCACACCGATCCCAGAGACGGCTTGTCCCGCTTCCGGGCTCTCAAAGTTGGCGAGCATCTCCGTGGCGACAAGCCCAGCGACATCAATGTCAAACACGCCCCCCGCCGATGTCTGGCCAATATACGACACTCCCGCATACAGCGTCGCGCCGGTACTCGGAGCCACCGCGAGCGACGACAGCGTCAGGAAATCGGGCAACCCATAATTGATGAAGTACCAACTCTGGCCGCCGTCCGTGCTTCTGCTCACTCTCTGGTTCTGGAAATTGATCGCGGCATAGAGGGTCGTTGGGGTCGTCGGATCAATCATCAAAACATTCGCAAGGAGTGCGGGAAAGTTCAGGAGTGCCCAGCTCGCACCGCCGTCCGTGCTTTTGGCAACTCCTCCGCCAGCAGCGGGGTCGTCATGAATAAACCCAGTCGGATACCGGGCCACGTACAGGGTACTCGGCGTGACAGGATCAATCACTATGGCTTGCACCGGGTCAGGGCTGATAGTCGTCCAATTGACCCCACCATTCGTACTTTTCATCAACACGCCGGTGAATCCGGTATGCCCAATCCCGAAGCCGGATTGATAGTGGTATCCGGCATACACGGTCGTCGGCGTCACGGGATCAACCGCGAGCGCAATCGTCGCGGGCGAAGGCGGAGGATTCGGTAGCGACACCTGGAACACGTTGGACCACCGCCCTCCTCCGTCCACGCTTTTGTACACCACGCTATCCGCGCCAGTGTACAGCACCGCCGGATTTTTTGGGTCAATCACCAAGGTGTCGATCTTGGACCGACGAAAACCAGTATCACTCCAATTCCCGCCACCATTCACGCTCACAAAGATGCGCTGTTCCGCGAGTTCGCTCATGATCGTCTGTGTTACCGCATAAAGCGTGGTTGGTTGCACGGGATTCACACCAATAAACGCAACGGGCACGACAGCACGGGGATCTCCAAAAAAGGAACCCGGCGGTAAGCCGGTACTGGCCGCCCCCCAACTCGCGCCACTATTGGTGCTCTTGAAGACGCCCTCATCGGTCCCCGCGTACAGCGTCGCCGGTGCTTTTGGATCAACCGCGACCGCGAGCACCACGCGCCCCACGGGACCACGGTTTGTCCATGCCTCCACCCCAGCATGGGAAGAATGGCCAGTCTGCATCCAGATAAAACCAAGAGCGACACCAATCCTCCTGAGCCGTGAAAATGCTTTCATATTCCCCCCTTTCTGCTTTACAGGCTCGACGCGACGATGCCGAGCGATTGTGAATGGTGAAACCACCGTAACCGCACCTCGATCACTTTCGTCTGTTGACTGGCCTTGTCGCGCACATGCACGCCGCTCAGGACAATATCTTCGCCGTCGATGCGGGCGGTGGCGCCAGACAAGTCGCACTGATCCACAAAGACAAACCCGCCAATGCGAAACGTGCGCACAGTCCGGGTCAGGGTTTGTGTCGCTCCAGAGGATGCCTCTAAGCGCACTTGGAACGTATGTTCTCCTGGCGCGAAATCGCTATAGTTCAGTTGCGATCCCCACCCACTGTCCCACGCACTCGGTTCGTCGGAGAAAGCCGCGGCAACATCGGGACGAAATGTACAACACGGCACAGCCCCCGCCTCAGTTCCATCAACCGAAAGGGTGATCTTCGTTATGGCCCCCACATCGGCTCCAGGTGATGTCTCTGGAAAAGCCCACCCACGCACGATGGCAAGGCCAGTCACGTCCTGCCCCGCCTCTGGACTCTCCCAGTTACTGCGAATCTCGTCCGCAGCCTGCGCCGACACGGGTATAGACCAGGCAAGTCCGTTGCGTAGCCAATTGGCGACATGTGCTAAGAGAGGACCTCCACTCCCACGAAAGGCCGTGAGCGTAGCGACGGTCTCAGAGCGCGTCATGGCTAATGACTGCGAATTGGTAAACCACCGAAAGCGGAGATTGACTTGTTTCCGTTGTTGACTGATTTTGTCGCGAACGACCACATCAGAGAGCACCAGTTCCTCGCCTCCCACCGCCGCGGTTGCGTTGGCCACTGCGAATTGATCAAGAAACGCAAAGTCTCCAGGCTTGACGACCCTGACCGTCCGTAGGGCAGAGTAAAACAAGTCGCGGTTGGGACTGGCAATATGCGTGCTCAAGTGGAATGGTCCAGACGGCAGTGTTCCCCAGTTCACGACCCCGCCCCAACCACTGTTGAGCGCATTATCAAGCAGGAATTGCGGAAAAGCCGCTTGGACGTCCCTCCGTTCCGAACAACACAGGCCAGTCTTCACAAAAAAGGAACCTCCCGTCAGCACCTTGAGTGAGGAAATTTCCGGACGTGTCGCGAATGCCCACCCGCGAATCACCCCAATCCCTGAGACGGGTTGGTCAGCCTCCGGACTCTCCACTGTTGCAATCATGTCGGGAGCGAAGGTGTCCGTGATCTCCAGCGCAAACACCCCTTTCTTTGTTCCGGCGTACAGCTTCAAGCCGGTCCTCGGATCGACGGCCACGGTTTGGACAAAAAAGGAGTCCGAACTGTAGGAACTCAGACTCGCCACAATAGAAGTCCAGTGCTGTCCCCCATCCTGGCTTCGGGTCAGCGTATCGTAGCCAATGGCGTAGAGGAGCGAGGAATTGGTCGGGGCGCTGACAACAGTACGAACGGAGTCCCAGCCGAAATCAAGCGCAGTCCAGCTTTGACCAGCATCCGTGCTGTGTTCTGTTCCCAACAGAGAAGCATGGACGCTACTCCTGGAGACGGAGGCATACACAGTCACCGGTCTTGTCGGCACCACAGACAGGGAACCGATAGCAACGCCGGTCAAGGACGTCGCGCCCCACGTAGTTCCCCCATCAGTGCTTTGGTACACCGCCCCATCACATCGATAAATTGTTCCGCCCAGGCCCAGCTCGGTATTGCACGCCCCGCCCCCAGCATAGAGGGTAGTTGGGGTCGTCGGATCAATTGCGAGGAGCGACACCCCTTTGCTTATCCCGTTCCCACTGGGCGTCCAGATGGTGCCACGATTCACGCTCTTTTGGATATTCCCATTCACCGCGGCATAGAGCGTCGTTGGCACGGTCGGATCAATAACCAAAGCCGTCAACTCCGTGGCTTGAAGATTCAGCAGCTGCCAGTGCTCGCCCCCATCCGTGCTCTTGAACACACCCGCAGTCACGCTTCCCTCGATCCTGCGCTGATAGGCAACGTACACAATCGCGGGATTCGCCGGATCAATGACCACCTCTTGAATTCTTGAAGAAGCGGGTAACGAAATGGCAAGCGCCGTCCAAGTCGCTCCACTATCCACCGTCTTGAATACGCCTTGGTCGGTGCCAGCATAGACCGTGGTAGACGTTTTCGGATCGACCGCCAGCGCGAAGACCGCGCGATCCGTAAGGCCGCTGGGGGTCCATTGATTGATCCCCGCGCGTCCCACGCCGACAAGCAGAACACTTATAGTGATACCAAGAAGATGACTACACCACGATTTCTTCATACCGTCCTCCTTTTTTCACGGACGATTTTCCGCTTGAAGCGCACGAGCGGCGCACGCGGTCTGTCTCCCGCACACCTCGTGCGACCGCTCGTGCTTTCGAGGCGGGGACCGAGTTCCAAGGTAGAGAGGGCAGCCCTCCCTCAGAGCCCATTCCGAACGCACCTCTCCCTTCGATCTCACCGCCTGGTCGTGCGAAAGCAGTGAGTCCCCGCGAGGTACGGTGCGTCGTCGTTCCCGTCCCGAACCGTGTTACGGAATGCTGCCCACGTCAGCCGAGGTGGCGTGAGCGGCAAGCGTCATTGCGTCTTTCTGAGTACGATGTCCCTGGAGCACGTGTTGGGTGAAGGAGTGCGCCTCCCAGGACTCAATGTTCAAGGTTGTTTCCAGTTCCACACGAGCAAAGGCTGGATTTTGCCCGAGACAGTGAATTTTATGGTCCAGGAGTTCATCAATCACGCGGAAGGGCACCTTGGTCGCTTGGCCATGCTTGAGTCCCAACCGGTAGGCATAACTCCAGATGCCGACTCCCACGACGCCACAGAGAAACAGGCTTCCGATGAGTGTGTACCATTGCATAAACGGATCCTCCTCTCTCTCTTTAGTACGCTTTCCGCCGCTAACCATCAGCTTTCAGCGAGCATGGAACAACCTGCTTTCCAAAACTCCGATTCGTGCCACATCGTATCCCCAGTTATCATTCCGAAGGTTCGTTCAGCGCCCCTTCGAGCGCGTTGAGTTGCTCCCGCAGCCGGGCGGCTTTGGCGCGCTGCTCTGGGGTGAGTACTTGACGAATTTCCACCACTACCGTCAGCCCTTCGTGCAGCAGTTGCTCGCGCACTCGCGACACCCGATCAGCAACGGGGGCAACGTCGGCGACACCGATGTCATCGGGAGTGAGCAGGGTGTTTGTCAGTTCGGCATTCGCGACCTGGAGGTCCTCGAAGAGCGCCCTCAATCTCTCACCATGAGCAGCCAAAATATCCTTCACTTGGACCTTCTGCTCCGGTGTCAACCCAACGCCCTTGAGCAAAAGCCGCAACATGGTCCCTGGGCCATTGTTTTGGCCCTCTCCGGTGATCAGCGACTCAAGGCCACCGAGGTCCTGGGCGCCAACACGGGGAGCCCACGCACTCAGGAGCATCAGACTCATCACTAAGATACGTACATACCTATTCACAACGTCATCTCCTCACCCGTCCTGTTCCTCAAAAAGCAAATCCAAGGGATCGCTGTCACACCTACGCGTGCGCCCCTGCTGGCATCGTGCCCGTGGCCACCCACCATCAAGCGCGGCGACGAGGTACGACAGATTGGTCGCCTTCTTTGGCAAAGTGCCCGTGTTCAATTCACGAATCGCGAACAGCGCGGGCACGACATCCTTCACGAGCGTTTCGACAATCAGGTCTTCATCTTGAACCTGGGCGGACGGCCCTGGTGTCGGCGAGGGGAGCGGTGGAGCGTCAGGTCTCCACTCTTGCGTCCGGACAAACAGCAATGCCGCCGCGCCAATCGCAGCAACCGGCACCCACCCAAACCCGAACGCCTGTCGTTCAGGCATAGGTTGTAACAGTGGAGGAGGTTCGCGAAGCACTTGAACGATCATGGCCAGATCGGCGGTCAAGTCTCGCAGCCGCACGGTGCACGACTCACAGCCTTTGACATGCGAGCGCTCTGGAATAGTGCCGCGCCCTTCCGAGATCGCCAACAGTCGTTTCTCTGACACACAACGTCTCATCGCTGTTCTCCCAGAGCTTTACGCAAGTAGCGCACCGCGCGAAACAGATGCTGTTTCACACTGCCGGGCGTCACGCCTAGCATGTCGGCCACTTGGTGGTCGGTCCAGCCTTCCACATACCGTAACACGAAGACCTCCTGTTGCCGGGTCGATAACTTCCGAAAAAATCTCCAGATCAGCTCCCGTTGTTCACGGTTGACCGTGGCTTCTTCTGGAGTGGTGTCCCGATTCGGCAACTGCATATCAACAACTTCCAATGGGCTCTCGGACCGCCATCGCCACCACCATGATCGCTGCCGATCACGACAGGCGTTCACCGCCACGGTCGTCAGCCAAGCGTCCCAGGAATCACGCTGCTGGGCCGCACGCGCTTGGATCAGCTTGAGAAAGACCTCTTGCGCCACTTCCTCCGCCTCCTGTTGATTTTTCAACAACAGGCGACACAGGCGCAAAATCCGCGCATGCTGCTCGCGATAGAGTTTCTCGTGACATTCCTGAACGTCTGGCACGACCTTACCTCTCCCCACTATCCTTGCCCTACAGTATTAACGAATGACCCCAGCTTTTGGTTGACAACGGTGGAAAAGAAAAACGGGGGACGGGGGACGGGGAGACGAGAAAGGGTGAACGTAAATGTGTAATACGTAAGGGAGAGCGGGGAGATAAAACGTAAACATGTAATACGTAAAGAAAGAGGGAACGGATTCTTTTTACGTTTTACGTTTTACCCTTTATGCCCCCGTCCCTCAGGCGATGACATAGCCGCCGTTCGGACTCATCACCTGACCAACCACGAAGTTGGCTTCATCGGAGGCGAGGTAGATCGCGAGGGTCGCGACATCTTGCGGGGTGCCAAAACGGCCCGCGGGAGTGGCCATCTCAATGGCTTGCCGAACGGCATCACTCACGGCCTGGGTCATCGGGGTATCAATATAGCCCGGAGCAATGGCGTTGACGTTGACGCCACTGACAATGGCTTCGCGTGCCACGGACCGGGTGAAACCCATGATACCCGCCTTGGCCGCGCTATAGTGCGGTGCCCCAGCGCATCCGGTCATGCCACATATCGACGCGATGCTAATAATCTTCCCGGAACGTCGCGGCTCCATCAGCTTGAGGGCTTCACGCGTGCAATAAAAGGTCCCGTGCAGATGCACGGCGATCATCCGTTCCCAGTCCTGGTCGGTCAGGTTTTGCGTGGCCTCCAGCGAGGTGGTGATTTTACCTTGGGTGGCCAGCTCCGCCCGCTGTTTGGCGATGACTTTATTGAACCGTGCCCGGACCTGCGCATTCTCCAACCCAATGCCCGCGTTATTGACCAAGATATCGAGCCGCCCAAACCTCTTGCGGACCTTGTCGAACATCGCGGTCACTTGGCGGCTCTTCGACACGTCCGCCTTGACCGCGAGCCCCTGTTTCTGCTGGCCGCATTCGTTCACCACCTGTTGCGCGGCTTCAACCGCCAAATCGTTGCACACAATGGTCGCGCCCTCACGAGCGAAACTTTGACAGATGGCGCGCCCGATGCCAGAAGCACCACCAGTGATTAACGCTGTTTTTCCATCCAACCGGCCCATACGCAGACTCCTTCGGAAATCGTGAAGCTTGAGACTTGAGGCTTGAGACTTGAAAATTTTGGACTTTGAACTTTAGACTTTGGACCTTAGGCTTTGAACCTTGGACTCTCTCAACCTGTAACCTGCAACCTGAAACTCGAAACTTACAACTCGGAACCGAAAAGTGGCCCTGGATAGAGCGGCTGCGCTTCCGCCACCTCGCGCGGCCAGACGATCTCTTTGCGGCCCTTCTGCCACTGCGTGACCAACAACGGATGGGCGGTTTGTCGCCCAGTTTTCGCATCGGTCGCGTATGGCCCGTAGAATGTCGTGAAGCGTAGACGCCCAGCGGCTTCGCGTAACGCCTTTTGGTCCAATGATCCAACATCCTCAACACATCGTTGCGCAACCACACCAGCGGCGTAGCCTTGCGCGGCCGGATAGTCGATTGGCACAGTGGCGCTCTTGAGGTAATGCGTCAGAAACTCTTCTTCCGACAGACCATAGTCCACTGGGTAACGAACCTGGGGCTCCCACTGACTGGGAGCAAAGAACCCGTCCGCTTGCTCACGCAGAGCGGCTTTGAATCGACTAATCGCGGCAACGACGAGGCCTGCCGCTTTGACGCGCGGCTTGACTTCACGCAACTGCCTCCCCAAGAGGATGTCGTCTTCCACACGACCGACACTGAGGAACACATCGGGTGGGTCATCTTTGACTTGGCCAAGCAGCGGTCGAAAATCCTCGAGCCCCGAAGTGTAGGTGTGATGCAACGTCAGCGTGTAGCCTTCGCGTTGAATCCAAGCCAAGGCACCAGCGGCCATGTCCGCCGCAAAACCGGTCTTCGCGCTAAACAACGCCACACGTTTCGCACTGGGGTCGAGCGTCTTGATGAGATCGAGAATCGCGCACAGGTAAAGAGACGCCGGGGTCAGCAATCCCACCACGGAGGAGAGATTGCACTCAAAAATTTCGTCGGATGACCCGCTGTGATTCCACAGGACGTACTGAAAGGCGTCAGCCATCTCCGCCGCCGCGAGGGTCAACCCACTACCGTATGGCCCCATCAACAAATCGATTCGGTCCTGGCGGACGAGCTTTTCGATGAGGCTGCGAATCTTCCCCTCATTGCTTTCATCGTCCTCAACCACCAACGTCACCGGCAGGCGTTTGCCTTCACTCTTGAGCAACATCCCGCCAGCCGCGTTGACATCGCGGACGTAACACTCGAGTCCCTCAAGCACTTGCCGGCCGAGTAGTGCATAGCGGCCACTCAAAGATACGGCGATTCCGAGGGTAATAGCGTTTTTGGGCATAGTGAAAATCTCCAAAAG
>JABFSC010000042.1 GCA_013140885.1 Deltaproteobacteria bacterium
TGGTGAGGGCAAATGGCAGATGGCGAGCCATCTGCCATAGCGCGAAGCGGGCTGTCTAGCCGAGCAGCACATCCTTGGCGTGGATGGTATCGAGGTACTCACGCACGGCCTGGATTTTGCCGTTCTGGACCTCGATGAGGAAGTGATACTGGTTGTTATAGACTTTGCCGTTGGCGTGTTCGCCATACGATTCGGCTTCGACGGCCACGCGATTGCCTTCCGCCGTCAATGCCTTCGGCGTCAGCCGCAGCCCCTTGGGCATCGCCGCGCCGATGCCTTTGAGGAGTTCGGTGAACTGCGCTTTGGTTTTCGTTCCCGCCAGCGCGAAACTTTCCGGCCTGCCCATGACCGTCCAGGTGGCGGTGTCGGCCATTTGTCCTAATGCGGCTTCGGCTTTTCCGGCGGTGAAATTCTCGAAGAAGCTCAATACGACCTTCTTATTCTCTTCTGCGCTCATAACGGCACCTCCTAAAGTGTGTAGTGGATTTCTCCGCCTTATAGTGCAGTCCCCTAGTGCTTGGCAAGGAACCTGGGCGAGGGGCACCACTGGCGCGCTTCACTTGACAGCCTGGAATCGTTGTATGAGACTCAAGCGGCCAGAATCCATACGCGAATGCTACACAGAAAAAGGAGGACACCGCGTGCAGCAACGGACAATGCCACAAACGACCCGCACCTCGTATGAGGGCGTGATCGATGCCGATGGGCATATCAACGAGCCTCACGATTTGTGGGAAAAATATATCGACCCGCGCTTTCGCGACCGCGCGATTCATGTGGGGGTTGATGCTGACGGGCGTGAACGGATGCAAGTTGGGGGAAAACCGTCGCGCTATCTCAACGCCGATCTCCTCGCGCGCGGACGCGGCATGGGCCTCTCGTTCGAGGACCGCGAGGCCCTCACGCGCATTCCCTATAAGGACAGTATGCCGTTTGGCGCGAGCGACCCCAAGGAGCGGGTCCAGCTCCTCGATTATGAAGGACTGCAAAAAGCCTTCATCTATCCCACCATTTCCCTGGAATGGGAAAGTGAAGTGACGGACCTTGAGTTGGCCGCGGCGTATTGCCGGGCCTACAACCGCTGGGTGGTTGATTTCTGCGCGGACTCGGCTGGGCGGTTGGTGCCCATCGCGCATGTGTCCTTGTCGGATGGACAGGTGGATGCCGAAGAACTCGAACGCGCGGTGAAGGCAGGCTGTAAGGGCGTCTTCCTCGCGCCGTATACGATCACGGACAAACCGCACGGCGATAAAATGTACGATCGCTTCTGGGCCGTCGCGCAGGATCACAATATCCCCGTGGCGATTCATCCTGTCGCCGAGCCGCCCAATCGTCGCGTGTATCAACGCTTTCGTGAAATGTACAAATGGGGCGAATGGTGGGTTGATGTCCTCGGCGGGCAAGGGCCACAACAAGCGTTTCTCGCGCTCTTCCAATATGGGTTATTCGACCGCTTCCCCAAGGTCAAAGTGGTGATACTTGAATCTGGCGCGGGCTGGATTGGGCACATGCTGGATCGCATGGATGCGGCGTGGACGACGCCCCTTGGTCGCTCCATCCCACTGAAGGAGAAGCCCAGTTACTACTTTCAACGACAATGTTGGATTTCCGCGGACCCTGATGAACGGGCGCTGTCCTATCTTGTGGAGTTCCTGGGCCATGACAAGTTCTTCTGGGCGACCGACTACCCGCACGATGACCACACGCTGGACTACATCAAGGTATTAGACATGCTGGTGGCTCCGATGTCGGACCGCGCACGGCGCGGGATTCTTGGTGAGAATGTCGCTCGGGTATACGGGGTATAAGACATAAAGGAACTTGGTTATGACCACATTTGCTCATCTGAATTATCACAACATTATTGACGCCGACGGTCATGTGCTCGAACCCCCCGATATTTGGGAGAAATACATTGATCCCCAATTTCGCGACCGCGCCATTCGCGTGCGGCCTGGAACCGAAGGCACGGAATATCTGGAGATCGAAGGGCATCCATCGAAATTCTTTAACCTCAAGACGTTCACGCTACTGGGTGGGATGGGTCGCACCCAAGACGAAATGCTGTCCGTCATGCGCGAGTCGAATTATCTCGACGCCGCGCCTTTTGGCTCTATGTTCGCCAAGGAGCGAGTTGAGTTACTGGATCGCGAAGGGATTCGGGCCTCGATTCTCTATCCAAGCATTGGGCTTACCTGGGAGTGCGAGACGGAAGATTTACAGCTCTCGCTCGCCTACGCGAGAGCCTATAACCGGTGGATCGCGGACTTTTGCCGTGACCACAAGGATCGACTCATTCCAGTCGCGCATATCTCACTGGCCGATGGGCAAGAAGCCGCCAAGGAATTGGAACGGGCGGTGAAAGATGGGTGTCGAGGCGCGTTCGTGGCGCCATTCACCGCGACCATGAAAGCGCATGCCCATGCCGATCACGACCCGTTCTGGGCCAAGGCGCAAGAGCTGGATGTGCCCGTGGGCATCCATCCGATGGCGGAACATCCGAGCAAGCGCGTGTATCAGCGGTTCAAGGATATGAAATGGGCGGACTGGTATCACAACGTGTTGGGAGCGCAGGGGCCGCAACAGGCGTTTTTCGCGCTGTTTCAGTATGGACTCTTCGACCGCTTTCCCAAGGTGAAGGTGATCTTGCTCGAATCCGGCGCGGGCTGGATTGGCGCGGCGCTCGACCGCATGGACACGACCTTCGAGACCGCGCTGGGCAAAAGCGTGCCGCTCAAGGAGAAGCCGAGCTTCTATTTCAAGCGGCAATGCTGGATTTCTGGTGACCCGGACGAGAAGGCGTTGGCGCGGATCATTGAGCACGTGGGCGACGATAAATTTTTCTGGGCGACCGATTTTCCGCATTTCGATCATCCGGGAAACTACCTCGAAGCCCTCAATAATCTGGTGTCGCCATTATCGGATCGCGCCTGCAAGAACCTGCTCGGCGACAGCGTGGCCAAGGTGTACGGACTCAACTAGAGAAATTGCGGATTGCGGATTGGGGATTGGGGAATCAAGAAAAGCGTTCTCCGCAGTCCTAAATCCCAAATCCCAAATCCTAAAGGGGGGAATCATGCTTGAAACACTGGCATTTGGTTATGGCTTACTCGAAGGCCCACGGGTCGATGCCGCCGATAACTTGTATTTTAGCGATGTGCCGAATGGGGGTGTGTATCGTCGTTCTCCAAACGGGGAGGTGACGGTCGCCATCCCAAAACGACGAGGAGTTGGCGGGATCGCTCTCCACGCCGATGGCGGATTAGTGGTTGGCGGGAGAAACATCTGCCACGTCAAGGATGGACAGACGCGGATTCTTTTCCAGCGAGAGGATATTCCTGGATTCAACGACTTGTTCACGGATCGGGCTGGCCGGGTGTTCGTGGGCACGCTGCGCTCGGACCCATTCAAGGCCGGAGCGCGAACCCCTGGTGAGCTGTTGCGTATCAACAGTGAGGGAAACGTGACCGTCATGTACGGCGACGTTGGATTGACCAATGGGATTGGGTTCTCTCCCGATGAAAAAATCCTCTACCATGCCGACAGCGCTGGTCCGCATCTGATTGTCCACGATGTCATGCCTGACGGGACGATGAAGAATCGGCGCGCGATCGCTCAGATGGCGGAGGGGACGATTCCTGATGGCATCTGTGTTGATGAAGCGGGCTGCATCTGGGTAGCGGTCTATGGTGGTCGTTGCGTCGCGCGTTATACGCCGGACGGGAAGGTGGACAGCAAAATCGAGGTGCCCGCGAAAGCCGTGACCAGTGTCTGTTTCGGTGGGAAGGATCGCCGGGACCTCTATATCGTCACGGCGGACAACACCGAAGTCCCGGACCGCAAAGGCACGATCTTCCGCACGCGCGTGGAGACGCCGGGCGTGGCGGTCGCGTTGGCGCGGGTCTAAATCGAACCACATAACAGTGGCACAGTCGCCGCCCGGCGCTGAAACTACGTCGTAGGGTAGGTCGCGACCCACCCTACACACTGTCCCTCCGTCTACCCAGCTGACTTTAGAATGTGTCCCAGAACGACGAACACTTGTGGTCGGTGTCAAAGTTGGACGTTCCCGTAGGTGTTGGCGGTACCAAGGATTGAAACCGATCAGTCGCGGTGTTGTAGGGAGACCACGCTGGTGCACCGAGCGAGTTGGGGTTACCCGTCTTCGCGAACCGCGTCCAGTAGCCGATCATCGTGTCCGAGAGTTGCTGTTGGCTGGCGGTGAATGGCGCTGGCGTCCCGCCAATGTTGAGGAGGTACTGGATCTCAGCCGCATGGTAAGAGCCAAGCGGAAAGCTGGCTGGGACGAGACCAAAATTGAGCGGTGCGTTCGCATCGTTGAACTCATAAGCGTAGGTCGGGACGTATTGAGAGAGCGACCGAGCGGCTTTACGCCCCGGGCATGAGAAAACGACATCAGTCCCCACGGCACCTAACGCCAAGGGGGCACTCACCACTCCTGGAGGCGGCGGATAGTTGATGAGTGGGTACAGGAACAGAACGAACTGAACGAAGGGGTCGGCCAAGGGGAGTCCGATAAAAGAGGCAACGGCGGTCGGGTAGCCCGCGTCGGTCAGCGGGGCTCCCACATAGTCGTAGCCCAGCGCGACATACAATCTCCATTCGTCATAATTCGACCCAGACATCACCGGCACGCGATTGAACTGGCCGCTGGCCAATGCCGCGCCCGGCGTCTGCGTCAGCACTGTCCCGTCTATGGCGGGGTAGACGATTCCAGGCTGTGCGGTAACGAGCGCGGTCGCCGACGTGGTACGCAAGCATTGGGTGGTTTGGTTGTCGCAGCCGATAGCTGTGGCGAATGCGGTCCCTCCGATTTCCGCGACGGCTAAGGGCAAGGTTCTCTGTTGGTAGCTCTGAAAACTATCATAGGCTCCACTTTGCGCGATCGCGCGATGGAACAGGCGGGCCGCGGTCGGCGAAGCAAGGTGCGAATAGACACTGTACCCACCCGCGGACTCACCAAAAATCGTTACGCGCCTGGGGTCACCGCCAAAGGCGGCAATGTTCCGTCGTACCCATTTGAGGGCAAATTGCTGGTCCATGAGTCCGTAGTTGGCATTAAGATGACCTTCGGCATCCAATGCGGGATGAGCCAGGAATCCCAACACTCCGAGCCGATAATTGATGGTGACGACAATGACGCCGCCTTTTTCCACTAAAGGCGTAGGATCGTAGAGACCGCCGCTTCCCTCCGTGAGTGAGCCGCCATGAATCCACACCATTACTGGAAGACCGTGGTGTTTATGCTCGTTCTTCCTGAACCCGGGGGTATACACATTCAGGGACAGGCAATCCTCGTCGCCAGAGAGAGTGCCGAAGAAATTCCGTTGGGGACATGAATTGCCGAATTGGGTCGCTTGGAACACGCCGTGCCAGCGCCCATACGGCCGAGGTGGGGTCCACCGCCGCTCCGCCAGTGGAGGAGCGGCATACGGGATGCCGAGAAATTTGCGGATGCTCGGGGATATGAGGCCTTTCAAGGGACCGCTTTCAGTTACAATCGCGGGATTTGGGCTCCCTTCTGGTGCGACGGCCTTGGCATTGCTCCCGACTCCCATCAGCAGCAGGGTCAAAGCAGTTCCAGCGGTAAGACGAGATAGCGTCATAAGAGAATCTCCTTTTGTTGATTGGTCATACTGTCCGACTCCAGGATGAGCAGTGGCTTGATGATCCGTAGGTGGAAACGGTCGCTGCCGGGGGAGCACGTGCTTTTGTGAAGCCCTCCATACTTCTCCCTTCCTTTTCGGCACTCAGCGCACGGGACCGGCTCTCATGTCCCGGAGCTGTCGTCGCTCTCTTCGTCAGCGTGAGTGTTTTCGTAAACTGTGACTCATCTCCAGCAAAGCGAACGCCACGGCGAGCCCGACAACGGCAAGGAGGAGGATGCTGAGCAGCGCGAGTAAGTCTGGAGAGTTCAGAATGGCCGAGAGCAGTTCGGATGACGGTAGAACGTTGTACATCATGGTTTTTCCTCCTTGTGTTGGAGGGATTTCAGGCAACGCGGCAATGAGCGAGCGGCACTTCTTACCGACAAGATGAAGGGCGTGAGGTCGGGCTTTCCCCCTTCTTCGTGCAATTGTGTCGAACCCACGAAGCTCGGGAAAAAGTCCCGAGAAAGTTTTCGGATTTTTCCGCGATTATTCTGAGTGAGAAAACCACTCGACGATCTCCCCGTGCGGTCGTGACCCTTCTTATGCTGGGAGAAGCGTAAGAAAGGAGTGAACAAAATGTTCACTGCCAATGAACAATGGACAAGCGTGCTGCTCGCGCACGCGCTTCCTGGTTTTTCTTTTGAGGAATGGGGAGTGAGGAGCAGGTAGCCGGGGGAGGAGAAGGAGATTGGTGGGTGCGGGAAAGGGAAGATTCAATGAAAGCAGGGCGCTTGAGTACAAGCTCTCGTGTTCGTCATTCCGGGCAAAGCCGGAGGCCGTGACCCGGAATCCAGGCTTTGGGAACTCTCGCTTATGCTACTCGTCGCAGCAGTCGGTCCCGGACCTTCGCGTCCGTTGCTAAATCAATCGCCGTCCACGCCATAGCGAGTCCGCCATCAATCACGGCTTTATTCGCGGCTGGCATCGCGCAATGGGCGGTGAACTCGGGCTGATGGTTCACAGCTGGGAGTGAGTCAATCCCAATAAACGGATGAATCGACGGCATCACCAGCGAGACATTGCCCATGTCGGTTGATCCCGCGGCGCGATCTCGCGCCGATCCGAGATCGCGAATTTTTCGTCCGAGGGTTTCGGCATTGCGTTGATAAAGCACGGCGATCTCAGGGTCGGTGACATGTTCCGCGTAAGGTTTTTGTCCACCGAGGATGTCGAGTGTGGACCCGGTCGCCAGCGCGCCTGCCTCGAAACAGCGCACGACTTTCGCTTTGATTTCGTCGAGATCAGCGAGGGTTTTCGCTCGCACGATGTACTTCGCGGCGGTATGCGCGGGAATGACGTTGGGCGCGTCGCCCCCTTTGGTGATGATGCCGTGAATGCGGTCCGTCGAGCGGATGTGTTGGCGCAGTAGGCCAATCGCGGTCTGCGCGACGGTCAGGGCGTCGGCGGCGTTGATGCCACGTTCGGGAAAAGCCGAGGCGTGGGATTCCCTGCCGGTATAGCGCACCTCGAACATTGAGCAGGCGAGAATCGCGGGATCGACGACATCGAACGGGGCAGGGTGGACCATCATGGCCGCGTGCATGCCTGTGTATGCTCCGCGTTCGAGCAAGAGGATTTTACCGCCGCCATCGCCAGCTTCTTCCGCTGGCGTGCCGATCACACTGACGGTGAGACCCACATCATTGGCGACTTTCGCGGCGGCAATGGCCGCGCCCACCGCCATCGCCGCGATGATGTTATGACCACAGGCGTGACCGATGCCAGGGAGGCAATCGTACTCGGCGCAGATGCCAATATGGAGCGGGCCGTTCCCGGCACGGGCAATGAACGCGGTGGGCAAATCGCAAATGCCGCGTTGCACGGTAAACCCCGCGTCCGCCAACATGTCAGCGATCCAAGTGGAGGCTTTCTCTTCCTCGAAGCCGAGTTCGGGATTGGCGTGAATCCGATGGCTGAGGGCAATCAGGCTGTCTTGCACGGTCGTGAATCGTTCGCGGGCTCCGGCTTTAGCGTCCATGATGTCTCCTTCGGTTGATTATGCGCCGTGGTGGGATTTTAAGAACTCGTCTCGTGAAATCCCAGCCTGGGTGCAAATCGTTCGTAGCGTTGCCGCTTTTATTCTTGGATGGTTCGGCATTGTTAGCGGAGTGTTGGTGCCGTCGCTATTCTCTCGCACCATGGAGATGTGTTCTTTTTCGCGAACAACACGAAAGCCCAAGGACGTTAGTGCCTTGAGGACTTGCTGCTTTGAAGCGTCAACCGGGAACTTTGCCATTAGACATCGACCGCGGCTTCAGCGATAAACGCATCAAGGACTGGAGGGTCCGGCTGAAAGACATCCGCACCGAAGGTTTCGATATGAAATTTGATCGCCGATTTCACGTCGGTGAGGGCTTCTTCTAAAGTGTCCCCTTCGCCGACGACGATCCCCTTCACACCGAGAGGATAGGCGACATAACCGTCGGGGTGTTTTTCAATGATGACCTTGATTTGGCGCATGAGAAGGTGCTCTCTTTTGTAGAGGCGACGCTAGCACGGTCCCCTTAGAACAGCAACGTTTTTGCTCCGTGCATGGAACGCACCAGCCCCCTACGACAGTTCCTCAATGAGCGCCTTCGCCTCTTGCAAGTCCTTGGTATCAAACCCTTCGGTGAACCAGTTGTAAATTTCAGACAACAGCGTGTGAGCTTCTTGCTGTTTGCCTTGGTGCTGCCAGAGACGAGCGAGGCTTGTGGCAGCTTGCAGTTCCAAGGACTTCGCCTCTTGGTGACGAGCGACATCAAGGGCCTGATGAAAGCATGCTTCAGCTTCTGCTACCTTTTGGTCTCCGATCTTGAGCAACAGTGTTCCCTTGAGTAGATACAACCCCGCCTCGTACACACGCTGTCCAGTTTTGTCCACGACGGCCAGTGCCTCAGTGAGCAGTGCTAACCCTTCACTGATCTTTCCTACTGTCCCATGTGCCGAGGCCAGCCCGCCTAGCAAGATTGGGTGTCCCAACGATGTCCCTTCGGCGAGGTAGGTCTCCATGCCTTGGCGCATCTGTGCTAGCCCCTCCTCGACCTGGCCCTGCGAGACGAGCCTTGCACCCCGTCTGAAGGTTCCGCTTGCTACAACCAGTGGAAATCCATGTTTGGATGAAACCGCCAGCATCGCCTCCGCTCGTTCTTGAGCGAGTTGCTGCTCCTTGCGCCACTGATGAAGATTGGACGCAAAGTTCAAGGCGAAGGCAAGGCTAAAGGGATGAGATAATTCTTGGGCCAGAGCGAATGACTCGTGAACTCTTTGGAGAGCTTGGTCGGGATAGCCCAGATGCCATAGACACCAGGCCGCATAGCCCCGGCACATCACTCCCGGATTTTGTACCGGACGGATGGCATAGGAGGAGGATGGCCGAGAGTCGTAGAACGTAATCGCCTCCTCCAAATGCTCCTGGGCTGAAGCAAACTTGCCCATGCAATATGATATCTGTCCCAGTGCATGGTGGCCCTCCATAGTGAGGGCAGGATCTTGGGTATTTTGCCCTAACCGGAGCAGTTGCTCCGCCGCTTCGTACGCTGTCTGCAATTCTCCCCGCACGAGATGAAAGATCCACAAGCCGTAGAGCACCGGAGCAAGTTGAGGGGTCTCTCCCATTTGTCTGCATAATTCTCGCGCCCGAGTGTAGGCTTTTCCCACTTCTGGGGCGGCATAACTCTTGGTGGCCATAAACGCCAAACCCAGAGGGGTCTGTAGATTCAGCTCTTGGTGGGAACGGTCCGTAGTCTCCGGGAGCGTGTTAAGCAACTCCAGCCCCTTGGTGAGATGGCTGATGCCTTCTATGTAGGCAGAACGATCAACTGCTCTCTCGCCAGCTTTTTGCCAATACGGCACGGCCTGCGCGATAAGTCCGGCTTCCGTGTAATGATGCGCGACCAACTCTGGTTGGCTCTCGGCGGTGTCAACAAACTGCTCCACTAACACCTGTGCCACGTGTTGGTGCAACTGCTGGCGGCGACTCTTCAGTAAGGATTGATAGGCGGTATCCTGCACCAACGCATGTTTGAAGAGGTACCGAGCCTGCGGCGGGACGCCACTCTGGTAGACCAATTCGGCCTCTACTAACTGCCGCAATCCATGTTGGAGAGCTTCTGCGTGTAACGGCGAGACCGCTTGGAGTAACGCATACGTGAATTCACGTCCAAGGGTGGCACCCAGTTGGGCGATGTCCTTAGCTGGGCCGAGTCGGTCCAAGCGCGCCATCAGGGCATCCTGCAACGTGGCAGGAATGCCTAATGGCATAGAGGACCTTCCTCCAGACTCAACCGACTCCAAGACTGTCTTCGTCAGCTCCTCCACGAACAACGGCACGCCGTCGGTCTTGCTCGCGATCTGGCGCACGATCTCTGGGGGCAGCGCTTTGCCGCCGGTGAGCTTCGCTACCATCACTTCGACCTGCGGTTGTCCCAGCCGACTCAGGGTCAACTGACTGAGATAGGAATGCGCCCCCCAGGGTGGCGTGAACTCTGGCCGATAGGTGAGGATCGCCAACAGCCGTAGCGTGGGCACTTGCGCGAGCAGGAGCGTGAGCAATTCCAGCGTGGACGGGTCGGCCCAATGCAGGTCTTCCCAGGCATACGTTACCGCCTGTTGCTTTGCTTCCTCACATAACCAGGCCACCAGTGCCTCGTTGGTTTTCTCTTTCTGCTTCTGCGGACTCAAGGCGAGTGGATGGACTCCGGCTGGCAACGGCAATGAGAGCAACGCGGTGAAGAGCGGCAGCGTCTCAGACTGCGGAAAGCGATACTCACTGAGGGCCTGGTGGAGTTTTTCGACTTTACTTTCAGGCGCCTCATCAGGCCGAAAGTGCAGCATGCGCTGGAGGTGTTCAATGACGGGTTGCAACGCACTGTTCCGTGAGTACGGCGAGCAGCGCAACTCCAGACAGCGTGCGCCTCCCTGCTCGACACGTTCCTTGAGCGCTTCCACCAACCGCGATTTGCCAATGCCCGGTTCCCCGCCGAGCAGTACGATCTGCCCCGCCCCGTCTCGCACTTGCTGCCAGCGATCTTGCAAGAGACCGTACTCGTGCTCCCGTCCCACCAGTGGCGTCAATCCTTGTCGTGCGACGACTTGAAACCGACTCTGGGCGTCACTCTCTTTCTCTACCCGATAGAGTGTCAGTGGCACCGCGACGCCTTTCAGTGCGGGCTGTCCGCGATCTTCACAGACAAACAAGCCTTCGACCAAACGATAGGTGGCCGCGCTTATCACGACTTCATCGGGATTGGCTGCTCCTTGGACCCGTGCCGCGATATTGGGGGTTTCCCCCAAGGCTAATTGCTCTTGCCGACTGCCGCCGCCCATCTCGCCGACCACGACTAACCCGGTGTGAATGCCGATGCGGACTTTTAATCCCCTCGCCCCTCTGGGGAGAAGGTTAGGGTGAGGGGCATTTGATTGCGCAACCATACTACCCTCACCCCGGCCCTCTCCCTGGAAGGGCGAGGGAGAAGAAAGGCGCTGCAAAGCCGCGATAATTTCCAGGCCACTGCGTACCGCCCGTGCCGCATCATCTTCATGCGCGACGGGATAGCCAAAGTAGACTAGCAGTCCATCGCCGAGATACTGCGCGATATGGCCACCAAAGCGTTCAATGATCGCGGCACTCGTTTGCTGGTACGCGCGAATGACCTCTCGTAACTCCTCTGGATCAAGCTGGGTGGAAAGTGCCGTCGAGCCCACCAAGTCACAGAACATCACGGTCAGTTGACGACGCTCGGCCAGGAGGGGCTGGGTGTTCGGG
>JABFSC010000579.1 GCA_013140885.1 Deltaproteobacteria bacterium
CCTCTCTTCAAGATTGACGGGTATCGGGGCACTCGATGTGCGGCTTTCGTTCGCCTCGCCGTTCACCGGCTTTCCAGGACCCGGATGCGGTACGAGGCAAACTCCGGGGTCTCGTCCTGAAAAAAGAAGAAGCGCAAGCCATCCTGCGCGTCCGCCGCGACTGAGTCAATCTTCATCTCCTCAAGGGACTTCTTCCCCTTCTCGTAGTCTTCTTCCCGCAATGCTTCCGCTTGACGGTTGTAGCCGTAGTCGCGGTGGACGACGACACCGTCTTTGTTCAGCAACTCGAATTGCAATTTGACATAACGCAACGGCTTTCCCGACGTGTTTTCGAGTTGACCCGCGATCAAGAAAAATGGCGCATCGCCTCCACCAGTGCTGAAAAAGGCGCTCCACTCGCCACGATGCGTGACAATGCGGATGGCGGCGTCAGGCGGGACGATCACTGTTCCCGCGACCGGCTTGGTCACGGCTGGTAAGTTCGGTATGTCCAGCGCGTGGAGTCGTGGCGCTGAGACGAGATACAGGAAGAAGGTGGAAATAAGAAGAGTGCGGGATCGTTTCATGGTGGGGCCTCCTTTGGTCAAGTGTCGTTCGACGTTATGCCGGTTTTCATTGGAGCGAGGAGACTCCCTTTCCGTAGGTCGGGATAAGGCCGGAGGCCGTTCCCGGCGCGAGCGTACATGCCGGAAACGCTCGGCTTATTCTGGCCTACTTTCGACGCGAAGGCGCCGGATGAATCCGGCTTTTCAGCCCCATTCATGGGGCCGGAGGGTTTTCATCCAGCCTCTGCCTCCTCTTGCTCCATCAGAAAGCGCGCCAGGTCAACAGGGCGACCGACCAGCACCAGCGCATCTTGCGGACTCAGTGGATAATCGGGGTCTGGTAACTCGTCGCCTTGGGTCGTGCCGCCGCGACGGATCGCGACCGCGGTCAACTGAAACCGCGTGCGCAGTTGGAGCCCGCGTAATGTCTTGCCCGTGTGCCACGCGGGAATCTGCACCACCTGCACCACATATTGATGCGGCAATCGCACTTGCTCATGCACGCTGTGCTCCACGCCATCGGTGCGGAGATTCAACCCCAGATACTCTTGCCGCAGAATCTCCCGATTGTAGAGGTCCATCACCGCGCGGTGCGAAAGGACGCCACGCAACTGTCCATCCGCGGTCGTGACCGGCAGCACTTCCTGTTCGGTTTGTGAAAACCGCTCCAAGCAGTGAGCGAGGGTGTCTTCGGGGCGGACCGTCACGCGCGAGGTATGTAGCAGGTCGCGCGCGATAATCAGGGCACCGAGTCCCTCTTCTTGCAACAGCCCTTTCACATCGTGGAGTGAAATCTCCCCGCACAGGTGTTGGTGTTCGTCGATCACGAAACAGGTTGGGACGGTCGTCGTGAGAAAATGTTGCACGATTTCGGCGAACGGCGCGGACTCCGTGAGCACGGGCGCTTCGGGGTGCATGATCTGCCCGACCGTGAAGGCGCGCATGATGTTCTCCTCGCGCCGGCGGACATCAATGCCACGCCGCACCAGTGACAACGTATACACCGATTCTTCCTGCAACATCTTGGCGACGAGGGTGCTCACCGAGCAGCTCAGCATGAGCGGCAGAATAATGTGATAGTCGCCCGTTAGCTCAAACAAGAGGAGAAACGCGGTAATCGGTGAATGCGTCGAGGCCGCGAGAAAGGCCGCCATGCCAACCAGGGCATAGCCGCCACTCGGAGCGGTGATCGACGGTAGCAAAGCGCCAGCGCCAATCCCAATCAAACCGCCAGTGATGGAGCCTAGATACAACGACGGCAGAAAGACGCCGCCAGAACCACCAGACGCCAGGGTTAAACTGGTGGCCGCCATTTTGATTGGCAGGAGCAACAGCAGCCACGTCCAGGGCACGCCGCCACGCAGGATTTCATCCATGGTGCCGTACCCGACCCCATAAATGTCAGGAACAAAGATGATGACCACGCCTAAGATCAGTCCACCAAGCGCGGGCTTCCACAGGTTGTTGATCTTGATGGCTTTGACGGCGCGATCCAAGATGTCCAGCACGAAAATAAAAGCGACGCCGCCAAGGCCACAGGCAATGCCCAAGAATAGATAAATCACCAGCTCCCATTCGCTGAGCAGGGTATAGCCAGGTACGACGAAGCCGGGATGGTCACCAAAATAGGCGCGGCTGATGACAGTGGCCAAGACCGAGGAGAGGACGATTGGACCAAAGGCGGGCATGGCGAAATTGCCCATGATGACTTCGAGGGCGAAAAAGGCTCCGGCGATGGGCGCGTTGAACGCGGCGGCGATGCCTCCCGCGGCACCACAACCGACAAGCGTGGGCAGCCGACTGGGCGGGATGCGCAATATCTGTCCGAAGAGCGAGCCGAGCGCCGCACCGATTTGCACGATTGGGCCTTCGCGTCCGACTGAACCACCGGTGCCAATGGTGAGCGCGGATGCGAGGGATTTGACGACAGCGACACGCGGATGAATTTTTCCCCCTTTGAGGGCGACCGCTTCGATGACTTGGGGGACTCCATGTCCTTGGGATTCACGCGAGACGAGAAAAACTAGAGGAGCGACCAGCAGCCCACCAAGCGCGGGCACCCAAAAGACGCGATACCACGGGAGATAAGGCAGGGTGTACAGCGGCGCGTTAGTGGTGCCGATAGCTAACCACTGAACCAGGTTAATCAATTCAGCAAAGACGATAGCGCCACAGCCGGTGATGACCCCGACGGTACAGGCCAGCGCAATGAGTGAAAATGGTTGGACCCGCTCAAGCTGCTCACGCAGTCGTTGGCGAGTGGACGGAGAGAGGAATCGCGTATGGCACTTCTCTTTTTCGGGGGATGGGTTTCGGGTTACAAAAGAGCCACTGGGTTTTCTTTCCTCACGAACGTTGTCTTTCGAACCCTGTCCCCTATTCCCCGGTCTCCTTACCCACGGCCAGGTGGGCTGTCAAGCCGTGAAACACTTGCCTTGACTTTCCATCGGAAAACTCTAAGGTGACGCCAATCATTCCTAGCCATTTCTAGTAATGACCAAACGCCTGCCGAGGGGAGGTGACGCTGCATGGCAGGAGTCCGTGTCAAAGAGAGTGAGCCGATCGAAAGTGCGATCCGCCGTTTTAAGAAGCAGTGCGAAAAAGCTGGGATTCTCCAGGAATTGAAAAAACGCGAACACTACGAAAAGCCGAGCGCTCGCCGCAAACGCAAAGCCATCGCCGCCCGCAAACGCGCGCTGCGACGTGCCAGCCGGTCGTTTTACTAATCTCTCTCCCACGGGTGTCCTTCTGGACGCCCGTTTCTTTTTTGATTTCCACGGATTGAAGGAGCCCCACCACCATGGAGGGTCGAATCCCCGATGACATCCTGACTGACATCCGCGCGCGTGTGAACATCGTCGAAGTGATCGGCGCGCATGTCGCCCTGCGCAAAGCCGGGCGCAATTATCAGGGCTTATGCCCATTCCACGGCGAAAAAACTCCGTCGTTTAGCGTCAACGAAGAGCGCGGCTTCTTTCACTGTTTCGGATGCGGTGTCGGTGGTAATGCGTTCACGTTTCTCACCCGCATTGAGAATATCTCGTTTCCCGAAGCTGTCCGCCGGTTGGCGCACAAAGTCGGCGTCACGTTGCCCCAGGCCGAACGGTCTCCCCAGGATCAAGAGCGTGTGCGCCTGTATCGACTCAACGAGCTCGCGGCCACCTATTTTCAGCGTTGCCTCTGGGGCGATATGGGTGGGACCGCGCGCAAGTATATCGAGGAACGAGGGATTAGTCGCGAGACCGCCGAACGCTTTCGGCTCGGGTTCGCGTCGTCTGGGTCGGAAGGGTTGGTGCGGTTTCTGACCTATCAGAAGGCGGATGTGGACCAAGCCGCGTCGCTCGGCTTGGTGGGCAAGCGCGACAACGGACAATACTACGATAAGTTTCGCCATCGCCTCATGTTTCCCATCACGGATGTCGTCGGTCGTATCGTTGGGTTTGGTGGTCGATTGTTGCCGATGGTGCAACCGCCGGTGACCAACGGCCAACCGCCGCGCACCCTGCCGAAATACCTCAATTCGCCGGAGTCGGTGCTCTATAAAAAAGGCATGTTGCTCTACGGTTTGGCGCAAGCGAAAGAATCCATTCAGAGCCGTGGCCGCGCGGTGTTGGTGGAAGGGTACATTGATCTGCTCGCGCTCGCGCAACATGGGCAAACGGAAGTGGTCGCCGTCTTGGGAACCGCTTTGGGGAGTGACCAACTCAAACTGCTGCGCCGCTTTACCACGGAAGTCTATATGTTCTTTGATGGTGACGAGGCGGGTCGCAAAGCCGCGCTGCGTGCGTTTCCCCTGTGTATCGAAGCCGAGTTGCGTGGACGTGGGGTGTTTCTGCCGCAAGGCGAGGACCCTGACACATACGTCCGCAAATATGGACCAGGACAACTGAGTGTGTTGATTGATGAGGCGGCTCCGCTCGAAGATTTTTATTTCACGCATCACGCCCCGCCGCCAGGAGCAACGGCCTTTCAACGAGCGCAGGCCGCGCGGTCCGCGATGTCCGTGTTGCAGTCGATGACCGATGTGGTCGCGCGTGGGGCGCTGCTGACGCAAATCGCGCAACGGTTTGGAGTGAACGAGGAGGAACTGCGACGGAGCGCGATGACACCAGTGGAGTCGCCCTCACGAGCTGTGAATACTCGTCGGAGTCCCGCGCGACAAGAGACGTTGGGCACGCCACAGATCACCGCTGAATCGGAGTTGCTGCAACTCATGCTGATTGATTATCAGGCGGCGATGAGCATCGCGCAGGCGGGTGTCCTGCCAGCGTTCCAACAATGGGGACCTTTGGCCGAGGAGATTCTCGCGGCGTGGCATGAGCAGGGCGCGCTTGATCTGGGCGAGTTCTTGGATCGGTTGCCCAAGGCGATGGCGGATCGGGTGACGCGGATGCTGGAGACCGCGGACCGCGACGGTGAGATGCAAGCACGCGAGCAATTGCTCACTGATTGCATCACGAAGATTCGCCTGGGCTTGCGCAAGTCGGAGCGCGAGCGGTTACGGCGAGAATTACGCGAGGTCGAGGAGCACGGCGACGAGGCGGAGCTGCGCGTGCGCTTGCAACAGTTACAACAATGGAATGAGTCAGTGCCGCAGTCGCGGGACCCGGAATAGAAAAGCCTGGTTCCCTATGCTACACCTCTGACGAACTGAAAAACGGGCCCATAGCTCAGTGGTTAGAGCTGCCGGCTTACGACAGCGAGCCTACGTTGCATTTTTTCAATAGGGCTTGTTGTCTCGGGCTGCGTGAAGAGTAATCCTCACGTGACACCTGTCAAATTCGGGGAAGCCTAAATCGAGAGATATGGTAATCCCGAGCCAAACCTCCGAAAGGGGGGAGGTGTAGAGACTAGACGGCAGGCACCCCACGGGGGTGAAGGGATAGTCCAGACCACAAACCCGAAAGGGGCAGTGAAAACTGTAGTGGGAAGCATAACCGGCTGGTCCCAGGTTCGAATCCTGGTGGGCCCATTCGTTTTCGCCGAGTTCCTCGTTCGCATGACGGACGAGAGATGAAAGGAGGTCTTCGTTGCCCACGAAGATTGAGCTGTTGGCAGCTCTGCAAGACATCGATCAACGTCTCCATCGCAAAGAACAGTCGCTTGAAGAGCTTCGTCAGCAATTAGCTACTCTCGCTGTGACCGTGGACGCCAAGGCGCGGGAGGCGCAAGCCCAGCAGCAACGGATCGCGGACCTCGAACACCGCCGCCGTGAGAATGAGCGACAACTGAAGGAAGAAGAAGCGAAGATCAAAGAAAAGCGGGTGCGACAGAATCGCATTCGCAACGACCGCGAACTGCTCGCGGTTCGCCGAGAAATCGAGCTGATGAAGGAGTCGAACGGCAAGCTCGAAGAGGATGGGATTCATATCCTCGACCAGCTCGAACAAGAGCAAACGCGCTTGGCGCAAACCGAAGCCCAGGTCGAGGAGCTGAAAGCCAATCTGGCCACGGAAACGGCGCGGGTCGAAACGGCCATCGCCGCGTTGGAAGCCGAAGCCCAACAGGAACGAGACGAACGCGCCGCCGGCGCTCGTTCCATTGATGTGGACCTCTGTTCTCGGTATGAGAAGATTTTCGCGAAACGGGGTGGGGTCGCGGTGGTCGAACTCCGGTCGGATACCTGCCAGGGCTGTTACATGCGCATCCCTCCACAAATGAGTAATCAGATTCGCAGTAGCGTGCGGCAGCACGCCGAAACCATTTTTCATTGCCCGCACTGCGGCCGCATTCTCTATTGGCGGCCCGTTCCAGAAGGCACGGCGGACGCCTAACAACTTGAGCACAGCGTCACGGCTCCACCGTCAGCGTGGAGCCGTTTCCCCTCGCGCCTTCCGCTCCGTGCCATTGTTGATCGCGCGCATCGGAGCCGTGCAGTGCGCGGTGAGCCGAGGCCACTGTACGAGGAAGCCATGGCCCTCAAGAAATCCGACCTCTATTCCTCCTTGTGGGCTTCGTGCGATGCACTGCGTGGCGGCATGGATGCCAGCCAGTACAAGGACTACGTCCTGTTCATGCTGTTCATCAAGTACATCACCGACAAGTACGGCAACAGCAGCGACTTCGCCCCACCGGTGACGATTCCCAAGGGCGCGAGCTTCACGGACATGATCGCCCTCAAGGGCAAGAGTGACATTGGGGACAAGATCAACACTCAGATCATCCAGCCGCTGATCGACGCCAACGAACGGCTCGCCCGTAGCGATTTCCCCGATTTCAATGACCCCAATAAGCTCGGTGAAGGCCAAGCCATGGTCGAGTGCCTGTCGAACCTGATCGGCATTTTCCAGAAGCCGGAGCTCGACTTCTCGCGCAACCGCGCTGACCACGACGACATCCTCGGTGACGCCTACGAGTACCTGATGCGGCACTTCGCCACCGAGAGCGGCAAGAGCAAAGGCCAGTTCTACACGCCGTCGGAGGTCAGCCGTGTGATCGCCCAAGTCATCGGCATCTCGCCCGATAACACGAAAGCGTCCACCACCGTTTATGACCCAACTTGTGGATCGGGTTCGCTGCTGCTGAAAGTGGCAGCCCAGGCGGGTAAGCCCATCACGCTCGAAGGGCAGGAGAAGGACGTGACCACCGCGGGTCTGGCCCGCATGAACATGATCCTGCACGACTTCCCCACGGCCAACATCCTGTCGGGCAACACGCTGGCCGCGCCCAAGTTCAAGGATGGCGAACAGCTCCGCGCCTACGACTACGTCGTCGCCAACCCGCCGTTTTCCGACAAGACCTGGACCACCGGCCTCACGCCAGCGCGCGACCCGTTCCAGCGCTTTGCGTGGGGAGAGCCGCCCGCCAAGCAGGGGGACTACGCCTATCTGCTGCACATCATTCGCTCGATGAAGCGCACGGCGAAAGCGGCGTGCATCCTGCCGCATGGCGTGCTGTTTCGTGGCAATGCCGAGGCCACGATCCGCCAGCAGCTCGTGCGCGCGGGCTACCTCAAGGGCATCATTGGGCTGCCCGCCAACCTCTTTTATGGCACGGGCATTCCCGCCTGCATCGTGGTGCTCGACAAGGAGGACGCCGCCACCCGCAAGGGCGTGTTCATGATCGACGCCTCCAAGGGCTTCATCAAGGATGGCAACAAGAACCGCCTGCGCGAGCAGGACATCCACCGCATCGTGGACACCTTCACCAAGCAGACCGACGTGCCGCGTTACGCGCGCATGGTGCCGGTGGATGAGGTCGCGGACCCAAGGAATGACTTCAACCTCAACTTGCCGCGCTACATCGACTCGACCACCCCCGAGGATGCGCAGGACATCGATGGTCACCTACGCGGCGGCATTCCAGAGCGTGATCTGGACGCGCTGGGCGCGTACTGGCGGGTGCTTCCCAGCATGCGCGGTGTGTTGTTCACGTCCGCTGGCCGACCTGGCTACGTCCGCTTGAAGTTGCCGCTCACCGAGGTGAAGCCCACCATCCTTGGCCATGCCGAGTTCACCGCCTTCAACCACACCGCCACCAAGTTGTTCAACCGCTGGCGCAAGGCGACTCAGTCGCGCCTCACCGGATTCGACAAGGACGGCCACCCCAAGGCGTTGATCGCGACCATCGCCGAGGAGCTGCTGGACGCGTTTCACCAAGCGCCGCTGCTTGATGCCTACGACATCTATCAGCATCTGATGGACTACTGGGCCGAGACCATGCAGGACGATTGCTATCTCATCGCCGCCGACGGCTGGGTGGCGAAGCCGACCCGCATCATTGAGACCGACAAGAAGGGCAAGAGCCGAGACAAGGGCTGGGGCTGCGATCTGATTCCCAAGCCATTGATCTTCGCCCGTTACTTCGCCACGCGGCAGGCCGCTATCGAGGCGCGGCAGGCCGAGCTCGAAGCGGCCACCACGAGCCTCGCCGAACTCGAAGAAGAACACGGCGGTGAAGAGGGGTATCTCGGCGCGCTCGACAAGATCGCCAAGGCCGAGGTCAGTGCCCGGCTCAAGGAGATCAAGAGCGATAAGGACGCGAAGGAAGAGGCCGCGGTGCTCAAGCGCTGGCTGGCACTGTCCGAGAGCGAGGCCACGTTGAAGCGCGCCGTCAAGGAGCAGGAGGCCGCGCTCGACACGCTGGCCTACGAGCAATATCCCAAGCTCACCGAGGCTGAGATCAAGACGCTGGTGGTGGACGACAAGTGGATGACGCGCCTCTCGGCTGCCGTGCAAGGCGAGCTGGACCGTGTGTCGCAGACGCTCACGGGTCGCATACGTGAGCTGGCCGAGCGCTACGCCACGCCGTTGCCGAGGCTCGTCGAGGAAGTGGAGACGCTTGCCGCGCGTGTGGACGAGCATCTCAAGCGGATGGGGGCGGTATGGAAGTGAGAGCTGGATACAAGATGACGGAGGTGGGGGTGATCCCAACGGATTGGGATGTCAAGACCATTGATCAGATTGCATTCGTCACTAGTGGCAAGCGAATGCCTCTTGGCTCCTCTCTCGTCGATCAGCAGACCACACACCCATATATTCGAGTTACAGACATGCGGCCTGGTACGGTTGCTCTTGCCGACATTAAGTTTGTACCGGAGAACGTGTTCCCGGCGATCAGTCGGTATCGCATCTATCAAGCAGATATCTTCATCTCCGTTGCCGGATCGCTCGGCGTCGTGGGGAAGGTTCCGGCAGAACTCGACGGCGCGAATCTAACGGAGAACGCAAACCGAATTACTGACATCACGTGTTCGCAGGACTACCTGCTCTATGTCCTGCTTTCGCCTCTGATTCAGAGCACTATTAATTCAATCCGCACTGTAGGCGCCCAGCCGAAGCTCGCACTGACGAGGATTCGCAAGTTCACAATTCCGCTGCCGCCAACCGACGGCGAACAACGCGCCATCGCGACAGCATTGAGCGATGTGGATGCGCTGCTGGGCGGACTGGATCGGCTCATCGCCAAGAAGCGCGACCTCAAACAGGCCGCCATGCAGCAGCTCCTCACTGGCCAGACCCGGCTTCCTGGATTCAGCGGGGAGTGGGAGGTGGTCGAGTTCGGCGACATCGCAACGATCCGCAATACGAAGGTCCTTGCATTAGCAGCGCCTGCTGGAATCCAGTGCGTAGAATTGGAGTCCATCGGATCTGGTAGTGGGCGTCTGCTCATGGCGACCGACGCATCCGGGTTGTCGTCGAAATACAGCTTTAAGAAAGGGGATGTCCTGTTCGGACGGCTGCGGGCCTATTTGCGGAAGTACTGGCTCGCAACGTTTGATGGCGTCTGCTCAACGGAAATCTGGCCGCTAATTGCGCGCGATGGACGCCTTTGCGGAGGCTTCCTGCATCTTGTGGTGCAGACTAACAACTTCGTGAACGCCGCTGGCGTGTCCTACGGAACTCACATGCCGCGCTCGGATTGGTCCGTGTTGAAGAAGTTGCCCGTATGGCTTCCACCTGTCCCCGAACAAACCGCCATCGCCACCATCCTCTCCGACATGGACGCCGAACTGTCCGCGCTCGAAGCCCGCCGCGACAAGACCCGGGACCTCAAGCAGGCGATGATGCAGGAACTGCTTACGGGGCGGATACGATTGATATGAAGGAATCCCAGCGCACCGAATGGAAGGAATCCTGGCGCGACGATCACCTGCGCTGGGTGTGTGGTTTCGCTAATGCCGAGGGCGGCGTGCTGGTCATCGGGCGCGACGACAAGGGGCGGGTGGTCGGCATCGCCGACGCCGCGAGGCTGCTGGAGGAATTGCCCAACAAGATTCGCGATCTGCTCGGCATTGTGGTTGAGGTCAACCTGCGCGCCGAAGGCGATCGGGAATTTCTTGAAGTGGTCACACCGGCATATCCTACGCCCATTAGTTATCGCGGTCGTTACTATCAGCGGAGCGGTAGCACCTTGCAGGAGTTGAAGGGTGCCGCGCTGGACCGGTTCCTGCTGCGTCGTTATGGACGTACTTGGGTTGGGTCGCCGATACCGGGCGTTACGGCGGCTGACCTCTCGACGGCGGCCTTCACATGTTTCCGCCAGATGACCTTGCGTAGCGGTCGCTTGGACGCTGCGGCGCTGGCCGAGCCGGACGCTGGCCTGCTGGAAAGGCTGAAGCTCACCGAAGGATCATACCTGAAGCGCGCCGCCGTGCTGCTGTTCCACGCGGATCCGTTGCGTTTCGTGACGGGCGCGTTTATGAAGATCGGCTTTTTTCGTTCGCCATCGGACCTCGTCTACCACGACGAGGTGACCGGCGACCTTTTCTCGCAGTCTCGGCAGTCGCTGGACCTGTTGTTGACCAAGTACCTGAAAGCCGCGATCTCGTATGAGGGTATCCAGCGCATTGAGCGATTTCCGGTCCCGCGTTCCGCGCTGCGCGAGGCGGTGCTGAATGCCCTGTTGCATCGAGACTATATGGTGGGGGCGCCCATCCAGATCCGGGTCTATGAAAATCGATTGATTCTGTGGAACCCGGCGGTGCTACCGGAAGGCTGGACGGCGGAGACGCTACGGAGCCGACATGTGTCGCATCCGTTCAACCCCGAGCTGGCCAACGTGTTCTTCCGCGCCGGAGAGATCGAAGCCTGGGGGCGAGGCATTGAGCAAATTTTTCAAACCTGTCGGGACGAAGCCGTGCCTGAGCCGCAGGTGACGTACGAAGCAAATGGGCTGTGGATGGAGTTTCCGTTCGCCGACGACTATCTGCGAGCCGTAGCTCCGGGAGCGGGTCATCAGGCCATCACCGAACCGGGCGGGAAAAGTTCGTGGAAAAGTTCGGGGAAAAGTTCGGGGAAAACCGAGGACCGGATTCTCGCCATGGTGACGAAAGAGCCGGGGCTTTCCATTCCGCAAATGGCAGCGGCGCTGAATATCACTCCCCGCGCGGTGGAAAAGCAGATCCGCCAGCTCAAGGCTACTGGCC
>JABFSC010000780.1 GCA_013140885.1 Deltaproteobacteria bacterium
ACAGTCGGTTTTTCCCAATCAGTTTGGGTCGGCGTTGATCTGCGGCGGCAAGCTGTACCTCCCCAATATCGGAGCACAACCTGAGCCACCGGTGTTTTTCAATACCAACGTCCAGGCGCTCGTGCACGTCGTGAACACGGCGACACAACTCCAATTGTCCGCTCAGCATGTCAACCTGAATGCGCAGATCAAGAACGAGGTGCAGCCAGCGAATCCTACAGCCAGCCTCAACCGCTTGTTTGGTAATGATCTTGTGGCGATTGATGCGAATGCCACCTGCACTAGCTTTTATATCGTCAGTCGCGGTGGGAATTATGTGATCCGCGCGACCCCCACGGGACCCGGTACGGCACTGAGCATTGGTGCTCCCAGTGTCGTACGTTTCCCGACTGGGAACATTCCCACAGGTATCGTTGTCGATAACGCTGGTGCTCGTGCCTTTGTGTATAACGACGTCAACCTCTCGGTTACCGTCATCAACTTGTCCGCGAACACTGTTGTGACCCGCGACGTGGATTCGAGTACCCCGCCAATCCCAGGTAACTTCGAGCACTCACGTCTTATGGGAAAACTGGTGTTTCACACTGCACTGGGGACGCCCAACGCGGGCCTGACCAACATTCCCCTGCGGAGCATCATTCCGCTATCTTTCCGCGGCAAACAGTCTGATAACGCCTGGAGTTCCTGTGCCTCTTGCCACCCGGATGGATTGGCTGACGGGGTGACGTGGATCTTCCCTGACGGTCCACGCCAGACGATCCCTCTTGATGCCTATTCCTCCAAGATCAACGGGGCCCATGATATTCGTATCAACAATTGGAGCGCGGCCCGCGATAGCGTTACTGACTTCAACAACAATTCGCGTAACGTGCAGTGCGGTACTGGCTTCGCCGGAGGAGGAACGAATACTGCCATCGGATGTCCAGCGCTTGGTGCTGGCGCACCCAATCCCGCGATCTTCGACCACGGCATCTCCCAGGGTGCAAGCGAGGCCCTCGATATGGAAACACTATGGATACAGACTGTGCGAGCGCTGACCACAGCAAAGCCTGTCGCCGCGACTCTCCAGGCTGGCTCGATTGTGTTCGGGCAATTTTGCGCCAGTTGTCATGGTGGCGCCAAATGGACGAAGAGCCAAGTGATCTATCTCAACAATCCGACCCTGGATAAAGCGCAGGCGGCGGGTGGGACTGCACGTGACCCGGGCCTCACCATCACCGCCAATCAAATCGTCTCGTATAGTGACCTCAAAGTGCACCCGACCCCCCTCAAGTTCTTGGAAATTACTGGTACGTTTAATCCCGCCAAGAACATAGAGATCCGCCAAAATGGCCAAGCCCCACTCGGTGTGCTGGGCTTCAATGTACCCTCGCTCTTGGGTGTTGGCACGAATGGGCCCTATTTTCACGATGGTGCGGCCCAGACTCTAGAGGCCTCCTTCCTTACGCATACACTACCAGTCGGAGGAACAATCCAGGGCAACCTGAGCCTTGCTCAACGCACCGATCTCCTCGCTTTCCTGAGAGCGATTGATGGTCGCTCGATCATCGTCCCGAATCAAACTGACTTCTTCAAAGACCCAACACCGTAGCATTTACTCCCCTATTCCATTTCAGAGGAGAAAAATAACAAGGGCCAGCTCCTTATGAGCTGGCCCTTGCATTTTCGTTTGGTCGGGCAGCGGGGGGGGCTCGTGAATGCTGGCTACGTCGAGACGTTATGGCAGCAGTGCCGCGTTGTACACCGTATCGAGTTCCTCTGGTCGCGAGACCGTCATCTTGAGGTCACGCAAGAGACCATCCTGCAGGCTGTAAATCCAGCCGTGGATGGTCAACTCCTGCCCCCGAGTCCACGCCTCTTGGGTCACCGTTGTCTGACAGACGTTGACGACTTGTTCGATCACATTCAACTCACAGAGTCGGTTGCTCCGCGCGTCCGCTTCCACGAGCGCGGCCAACGACTGCCGATGTTTCTGCTGCACATCCTGAATGTGACGTAGCCAATTATCGATCAACCCCAGACGCTCGTTTCGTAACGCCGCGCCGACACCACCACACCCGTAGTGACCACAGACGATGATATGCTTGACCTTCAGCGCATCGACGGCGAACTGCATCACCGACAAGCAATTGAGGTCGGTATGCACAACGACGTTGGCGACGTTGCGATGCACGAACAGCTCACCCGGCAGAAGGCCGACGATCTGATTGGCGGGCACCCGGCTGTCCGAGCAGCCGATCCACAAGTATTCGGGCGATTGCTGGCGTGACAATTTGACGAAAAAATCGGGGTCCTTCTCGCAGGTCTCCCGCGCCCAGGCCCGGTTGTTATCGAATAGGTGAGCTAACATATTCACAGCGCTTCTCCTCGGACGCTGTGTCATACCCGGTCTTACTCGGAGAGAGAAGAGGGGCTTGTCTTTACAGGCGGCCTGATAGAAGAGATAAGAAACCGTTGTCAAACGATTACCTCAGAAAGGGGGAAGCACCGATGATCCCACTCGTCGTGAATGGTCAAGAACATAAGGTCGATGTGAGCCCGGATATGCCGCTATTATGGGTGTTGCGGGATGTGGTTGGTCTCATGGGCACCAAGTATGGGTGCGGCATGGCGCTCTGCGGCGCGTGCACCGTGCATCTCGATGGCGAGGCGGTCCGCGCCTGTGTCCTGCCGGTCTCCGCCGCCGAGGGCAAGAAGGTTGTCACCATTGAAGGGCTGTCCCCGCGGGGCGAGCACCCCGTGCAAAAAGCCTGGGTTGAGCACCAAGTGCCCCAGTGTGGCTACTGCCAATCTGGCATGGTGATGGCGGCGGCGGCGCTGCTCGCCAAAACGCCGAAGCCGACCGACGCGGACATTGATGCCGGAGTCACGAACATCTGTCGGTGTGGCACGTATGCGCGGATTCGCGCGGCGATCCATACGGCGGCGAAGGCGTAAGAGGAGAGCAGGACAATGAAACAATCATCGAAAATGTCCCGTCGTTCTTTCCTGCTTCGCTCCGCCGCCGTCGGTGGTGGACTGATGCTGGAGGTGAGTTTGCCAACCAGTGTGTTCGCGAAAGAAGCCAACGCGGGCTCGGCCACGAGTGCCGGGCCGGAAGTCACCGCCTGGGTGCTCATCAGCCCAGACGATACGGTCACCATTCGAGTTGCCCGTGTGGAAATGGGGCAAGGGAGCTATACCGGCTTGCCCATGCTCATCGCTGAGGAACTCGCCTGCGATTGGGAGAAGGTCAAGCCCGAATACGCTTCGACCAGCGAGAACCTGCGCCGCAATCGGGTCTTCGGCGACATGTTGACCGGGGGCAGTCGGTCGATTCGCGATAGCCAAGAATATCTGCGCCAAGCCGGAGCCGCCGCGCGTACCATGTTGATGACCGCCGCCGCGCAACGGTGGAGCGTCCCAGCTTCCGAATGTACGGCGGAAAAAGGCGTCATCACCCACGGCCTCAGCAAACGCCAAGTGAAGTTTGGTGAAGTCGCCGCCGATGCCGCGAAGCTGGATATCCCCAAGGACGTGCCGCTGAAAGATCCCAAGGACTGGAAAATCCTCGGCCAACCGATGAAGCGGTTCGACATTCCCGAC
>JABFSC010000325.1 GCA_013140885.1 Deltaproteobacteria bacterium
GAAGCTCGCCGCCATCAAGGGATGGAAGACGAGCGAGCTTTTCTCTCCAAAAGAACGGGCGGTGATGGCGGCGACTGATGAGATTCTTTCTCTCAACCGTGTTGAAGATGAAACCTTCGCGGCTCTGCAACAACATCTGTCCGACCCGGAAATTCTTGAACTCTTTGTCGTGAGTGGGACCTGGCGGATGCACGGCTTCATCGTCCGCGCACTGCATCTTGAGTACGACAATGATACCACGACACGTCTCAAGGAGGTTCCCGTTCCCGAGAAGAAGTCCATCTGAAGCAGGAGGAAGCGAGATGAGTCTATGGAAAACCGAAGTCAGTGACGGTGTCGTCGTCGCCACCTACACCAATCCCCCGATGAACTATTTCTGTGCCGAGGGGGCGAAGGAATTCTCCGCCTTGATTGAACAATGGCGTTCGCCCACTATCCGCGCCGTGGTGCTTACGGGGGGCATGCCGGGGAAATTCATCACGCATTATAGTGTGGAAGAGTTGGTTGATCTGGCCAGTAATCCTGAGGCTCTGCGGGTGGCGGGAACCGCTCTGACAACTGGCTATCATGCCATGCTGAAACGCGTGCAGGACCTGCCAAAGCCGGTGATCGTGGCCATGAACGGCGACACGATGGGTGGCGGGTTCGAGTTGAGCTTGTCGTGCGATATTCGCATTGGGCAGCATGGAGATCATCGCTATGGTCTGCCCGAAGTCAAACTGGGCATTTTGCCGGGCGGGAGTGGCACCCAACGCCTCTCGCGGTTGATCGGCGCGGGACGCGCGGTGGAGTTCGTGCTGCGTTCGCGCGTGGTCCGTCCGGAAGAAGCATTGACGCTGGGATTGGTCCACGAAGTCGTTGACGATGCTTCAGCGCGGGCCAAGGAAATTGCCGCGGAGATCGCGTCTTTCCCTCCCATCGCGGTTTCTCGCGCAAAGCATGCCGTCTATATGGGCGGCGATACGCATCTGGCGGCGGGACTCAATGTGGAAAGCGCGGCGTTTCTGGAAACCATGCTCTCGGACGACGGGCTGCTGGCCATGAAAACCTATATTGCTTTGCCGTATGACCAGCGGCGTGACTGGCTGGAGCATCCCACGTCGCCAGCATATAAAGGCAAGTAACAACGTCCGCGGAACAGGGAGGAGCAGTTATGAGTGTACTCGTTCTCGTCCAAGGCAACCCCAAACCCGACAAGGCTGAGATTCTTCAGCAATACCAACAGGTCGCACGCGCGGTCATTGGCAAACATGGTGGGCAACCCGTGGCGCGGGGCAGTGGCATCGGGTCCCTGCATGGTGCCCATAAGTGGCAAGTCGGCATCGTCATTCGGTTTCCCGACGAGGCGTCGGTCCGCGCCTGGTATGCCGATCCCGACTATCAGAAAGTGCTGCCACTACGTGACCAAGCGTATGGCGAGGGAGAGCTAGAGATCACGATGTTTCAAGAGTGAGAGCGCACGCGGGGCGTATCCTGATACGCCCCGCGGACCGATGTTCTGACAGGTGCTGTTGTCAGGTCGCGGTTACACGGAGAAATGAAAGAGTCTCGCGGCATTGTCACAAGTCAGCTTACGCCGTTCATCCAGCGGGACTCCCGCGAACATCTGATCGAGAAACTGTCGCGATTTGGGCCACGTCGATTCCGAGTGAGGGAAATCGTTGCCCCAAATCAGACTGTCGATCCCAATGCGGTGACGAAGCTGAACCACCACCTCATCTTCTTGAAAGACCACAAAGAGGTTGCGTCGCCAGTAATCGCTTGGCAGCAGCCCTTCTTTCGATTGATAGCCACGATACACGGGCCGCTCTTTGTAGGTGTAATCCATCTGCTTGAGCCAGTGAGGTGCCCACGACGCTTCATGCTCGACGGACCCAACCCGTAAGCGCGGATGTCGCTCAAACACGCCGGCGAAAATCATATCCGTCATTGAGTACCGGACCCAATAATCTTGCGTTGGGCGTAAGCCAGCGGGAGTGAAGGTCGAGAAGCTGAGGGAGATTTCACAACCCGGAACATTCGCGCGTTGGGTGGCCAGGTGCATGAGGAGCGGCAGACCAACCTCTCCGGCGGTTTCCCAGAGTGGGTCGTACATGCGGTCGCGGTACGGCTGTCCGGGGAGCGGCGTGACCGGAATGAACATACCGGCGAGTCCTAGCTTGGCGCACCGTCTCAGTTCGGCGCTTGCTTCCGCGGGCCGATCCACATTGAGCATGCCGATGCCCTTGAGGCGGTCCGGGTGTACGCGACAAAAGTCGGCAATCCAATCATTGTATGCCTGGCAGATGGCGGAGAGCAGTTCGCTGTCTTCGATGTGATACCAAAACAACCCTTGGCTTGGTTGGATGATCGCGCCCCAAATGCCATCCAGTGCCAACTCGGTCAGCATCGCGGTCGGTTGATAGGCGCCTTCGCGGACGTCCTCCCACACCCCAACGAAGTCAATCTTTTCCGGGTCTTCAAACCGACGCCCCGCCTGCGTGACCGCTCCAAGCGTCACGACTTGTGTATTCCCAAGAAACCACGCATCGGACTCTTTGCCATCCGCCGTCTTTTGCCGTTTGATGTAGGGAGCACGCTCCTTGAGCTTGCCGGAGAGGCGGCTGCTGTACAAATCCGGGGGTTCCACAATATGAGTATCGCCAGAGATGATTTTGTCATCGCTCATGGGGTCCCTCCTCACAGGTTCGTCTTGTAATCTTGTTCGATTGCTTGGTCTATTTGCTTGACCATGTTGTCATCCCACCCAGCTTTGGCGGCGAGCAGTTTGCTGAACGAAATGGTGTAACGTTCCGACCAGGATTCGGGCTGCCAGAGTTGAGAACGCATAAACGCCTTGGCGCAGTGGAAGAAGCATTCCTGAATCGTCACGCGGATCGCCACGGTCGCGGGTTTTCCTCGCGCGGATAATCGGTCGAGAATGGCGGGGTCCGCAGTGAGTTCGGCGATTCCGTTCGCGCGAAAGGTTTCGCCCGTCCCTGGAAGCAGGAACACAAGACCGACGTGCGGATTGGCAAGGATGTTCTGCAATCCAAAGATGAGCTTATTGCCCGGACGATCGGGAATCAGCAGAGTCCGGTCATTTTCAATGGCGACAAAGCCTGGCCCATCGCCTTTGGGAGAGACATCCAAATTCCCATCCGCGTCGGAAGTGGCGAGGAGCAAAAATGGCGAACGTTTGATGAACTCAATTGCTTCCGGCTCCAACGCTTTCCAGAGTTTATGCGGGACAATGGCATGGGGTTGGCCGAACCGCGCGCGTAGTTGCTCTACGGTCGTAATCCGATACGGGTCTGCTGTTGCCATGAGAAATTCCTCCTTTCTTTCGGGAATGAAACGTAAAACGTAAATATGTGAAATGTAAGGGGACGGGGCGGGTATGTTTCACATATTTACGTTTACGCCTTATTTTTCCGTGAGCCGCAGCAAACGACTCGCGTTTTCACCTAAAATGGCGGCTTCGGCGGCGGGCGGGAGCCCCAAGGCCTTGACCTCGGCGACCGGATGCGCCGGTCCCGCGGGCAGCGGGTAATCACTGCCAATCACTAGATGTTCAGCTCCATACGTGTCCACAAGATAGCGC
>JABFSC010000521.1 GCA_013140885.1 Deltaproteobacteria bacterium
CAACAGGCCGGTCTCGTCAGTCGCCGCAAAGAAGGACTCAATGTCTACTATCGGATTGTCGATGACGTGGTTTTTGATCTATGTGAGGCCGTATGTGAGAGTCTCCACGACCGGCTGACGGAACAAATCGGGGAGTTGGCACCTGTGCCTCAGCGCAAACGAGCGTGAAGGGTCCGCGTCAGCCGTTGCCATCATCTCTCACATCTGGGAAAGTCTGGAGGGTGGGTCGCGATTCACCCTACGGAGCTGTGGCCTAATTGGAGAAAGAGTTCGGCGGAATGGTCAGCGGTGGAGGCGGAGGTGAACAGGAGGAAAAGGGAGAAGAGCTGAGCGGTGAGGATTGTGGCGAGATTCATGGTGCCGAGCCTGTTGCCTTGGCTTCTACCCTCGAGTTGTCCGCCCATAGATGTCCGCGAATCGCACGATGTCATCCTCGCCTAGATAGGGGCCGGTTTGGACTTCGATGATTTCCAGCGGCTCGGTGCCGGGATTCGCTAGCCGATGCTTTGTTTCTTGGGGAATGTAGGTGGACTGATTCGCTGGTAAGACCAACTCTTGCTCGCCATTCACGACGTGCGCCACGCCACGCACTACCACCCAATGCTCACTGCGCTGATGGTGCATCTGCAGACTCAAGGATGCGCCTGGTACGACGACGATGCGTTTGACCTTGAAATTCGTGCCCTCTTCGAGAACGGTATACGTGCCCCACGGACGCTGGACTGTATGCGGCGTCGTGGCGACCTCGGCGCCTTGGGTTTGCAGGTGCTGGACGACAGTCTTCACCTCTTGCACGCGATCTTGCGCGCACACGAGCAGTGCATCGTCGGTATCGACCACCACCACATTCTTGAGGCCAATCGCCGCCACGGGACGACGGCTGCTGTAGATAAACGAATTGTCATTCTCTAGGTTGACCACATTCCCGGTCAGCGTATTCCCGCGTGCATCGTGAGGAGAGAGGCGATGGATCGTGGTCCACTCGCCGAGGTCCGACCAGCCAATATCCGCTGGAACCACAACCAGACGTGACGCTTTCTCCAGCACGCCGTAGTCGATGGAGACCGACTCCAGACGCTGGTAAATCGTGGCGAGCGCGTCAGCGGCGTTTTTCTTATCGAGACTTCGCGCGATCTCCATGAGGCCAGCGTGCAACGCAGGCATGTGAGTGGCGATTTCTTGTAGGATTGTTGCCGCCCGCCACAGGAAGATACCCGCATTCCAGTAGTACAATCCGCTTGAGACGTACTCCTGCGCGACCGGAAGAGAAGGTTTCTCGACAAAGCGTTCGACTTGATAGGGAGGTGTTTGCCCAGGCGGTTGCGCCAACAGCGACCCACGTTTGATATAGCCGTAGCCGGTTTCCGGTCGGTTCGGGACAATGCCCAAGGTGACGAGGAAGTCGCGTTTCGCGAGTGTGGCCGCTTCTTGTAACAGCGCAACAAAGGCATCGCGTCGTTCGATCCAGTGGTCAGCGGGAAGGACAATCATCACCGCTTCAGGGTCACGACGTTGGATGTGCATCGCCGCCAGGCCAATGGCGGCGGCGGTATTCCGCGCCAGCGGTTCCGTCAGCACCTGCGCCGCTGCCGTACTCATGCGCGGAAGGGCCGCGAGTTGTGACTGGACCAGGAACTGGTAGTCCTTCCCCGTGACGATCCAGACACACTGTGGGGTGACCATCGTCTCTAGTCGCGACACCGTCTGTTGCAGGAGGGTCTGGTCACCCAACAAGGAGAGAAATTGTTTCGGGAACTGCGTGCGGCTGAGGGGCCACAGACGTGTCCCCCCACCGCCGGCGAGGATGACGGCGTGTAACATTGATATGGCTCCTGCTTTATGAATTTTGACGAACAAAATCGGCGATCGACATCAAAGTCCCCCTCACCCTAGCCCTCTCCCATCCGGGAGAGGGAACTTTCGGAGCCCTCTCCCTTCATGCCATTGTCCCATCCGGGAGAGGGAACCTGGAAGCACCATTTCTGCTATTACCGAATGGCTCGTCAACATTGATTAAGGAAACAACGCCGCGATCACTTCATCAATCGCCCGTTGCGAATCGACGTCGTCCGTGAGCGAACGAGAGACCGCGACCGCGCAGGCACGCCGGGGTGGGACGCCGCGATGAATCAGTTGCCCAGCGTAAATCAACAGCCGCGTGCTGACTCCCTCTTCAAGTCCGCTGGCTTTGAGGTGGCGCACCTTTTCGCCGAGTCTGGCGAGGTCCAACGCCATGTCAAATTCCAACTTGCTTTCGTGGGCGATGACCTGCGCTTCTTTCTCGCGTGGAGGGTAAGTGAATTCGATGGTCACGAACCGTTGGCGGGTAGAATGCTTGAGGTCCTTAAGAATGCTCTGATAGCCAGGGTTATACGAGATGACCAACAAAAAGTCGGAATGGGCTTCGAGGATTTCGCCTTTCTTATCAATCGGCAAAATGCGGCGATGGTCGGTCAGCGGGTGGATCAGGACGATAGTGTCCTTGCGGGCTTCGACAATTTCGTCGAGATAACAGACGGCCCCGATCCGCACGGCTTGCGTCAGTGGCCCGTCAATCCAGACGGTCTCGTCCCCTTTAATCAAGTAACGTCCGACAAGGTCACTACCGGTCAGGTCTTCGTGACACGCCACGGTAATCAGATTGCCCGCTAGGCCATCGTGCCCTTCTCGCTTTAACGAATGGGCCATGAACTCGACGAAACGAGTCTTGCCACACCCGGTTGGTCCTTTCAGCAGGACGGGTAAGCGACAATCATACGCGGCGCGAAAAATGTCGATCTCGTCGCCAATCGGGAGATAATAAGGGGTCCCTGTATGGTTTTGTGTCTGTGTCATGAGCGTAATGTTTCCATGAGTTGTTGAGTGTCGGCGTCGATAAACTTGACCGTCGCCGGCCCGCTGATTCCATTACTGGTCTTTGCCTCGCCAATCAAGGTGCGAAACTTCTCGAGAAAACGCTCCCGCATGTCTGGGGGCATGGCCGCCATGGGAAAATTCTGGATCAAAATTCGCGCCTCGGTTGTGGTCGGCCATTGGATGGTGCTGATGCGTGGCCCCATGATGTCGTGCGTGCGGAAGAGCTTTTCGATGGCTTGTTGAAAGGGAGACAACGACGGATCAATCGAAACGGGCGACACAGGCGGGGCCTGCGCTGTGGGCGCTGTGGGGGTCGAAGGTGGCGGTGTTGAGGCCGGTGTTGTTGCGGGCCCACCGCTAAATTGGGCTAATACTTGGTCCACCCGTTCATGCACGACTTTGTCGGTCGTGAGACTCTTTGCTTTGACGAGGGTCTCTCGTGCTTTCTCGATGTCACCTTTCTCGTGATAGGCGACGCCGAGGTTGAAATAGGCTTGAAAGAAATCCGGCTTTTGGGTGACGACGGTCTGATATTCCTTGATCGCGCGGTCGGTATCCTTGGCGTAGAGGTACATGGTGCCAAGATCGGTGCGCACGTTTGGGTCCTCCGGGTTCAGCGTCAAATACTTCTCGTAGTATTCTTTCGCCTTGCCGTACTCCTCGAAGTCATAGTACACGTTGCCCACGCCACGTAAGGCCGGGAGATCGTTCGGGATGAGTTCCAAGA
>JABFSC010000257.1 GCA_013140885.1 Deltaproteobacteria bacterium
CTTCCCTTCCCCATCACGATAATCAGAAATAGAACTGCCGCGAAGCGATTCGGCATCGCGGCAGTTCTATTTCTGATTATCGTGATGGGGAAGGGAAGCGTGGCGGGTTTCAGGAGCGATTTCGCGTGTACGACCGTGAAGGGAAACCGTGTGCCGCGTGTCAGCAGCCCATTCAGCGCGAAACACGGGGCGGCCGAAGTTCATTTTTCTGCGCGGACTGTCAACGCTAGTGCCCGCGGAGGAAGCCGTTCCTCCGTCGTGCCGAGAGCTGACCGCTGACTGCTTTCGTCGCGCGCGGTGTCCGTTCCTCTTGTTTTTCCCCTAGTTTCCCTGGCATACTCAATCTTAATACGGCAGGGGGCAATTCTTTGGATAGAGGAGGCGGTTGGTATGGATCTTCCGCAGTGTCGGAAATGTCATCAAGGGCTTTTGGTCCCACTCTCGGATTTCGGTCCGCGCGGAGCGGCGCTGCCGTACAAAGTATGGTCGTGTATTAACCCGAAGTGCGGATTCACGATCCGTATTGATAAGGGTGTCATCATCCACGGAATGCGGGTCGGCGAACCCAAACGGGGAGATCACTAATACGCCTTTAGTCTTTCCCCGCGCTGTTTCGACACGTTACTTGAAAACTTGCTGCGCTCCGTCAATCAACGGCTGGGCAATATTGAGTTTGAGATGGGTGGCGGTTTTGAGATTGAGCACGTACATGACCTTGCGCGGGGTTGTGGGTGGCAGTGCATTCGCTTTTGCTCCTTGCAGAATCTTCCCCGCCATCTCTCCGCATTGCGCTCCCAGGTCGAGATAATCGCGATCCAGAGCATATAAAGCGCCAGCTTTGACCCACGAGGTCGATAACCCCGCCACTGGGATGCGGTTGCGGAATGAAAATAAGAGAACGGATTCCGCGGTTTGGGGAGAAAAGAGCGTCGAGTCCGTTATCGCCCACAGCACCTTGACCTCATTGGCGAGGCTATTGAGCGCGTCGGTCAGCGCTTGCGGGGTTTCCGCTTGTTTCGTCACCAGGGTCAAGCCGAGGGACCGCGCTGCTTGAGTCGCCGCTTCGATGCGACTGGCACTCTTTTTCGGGTTGAAAATGACGCCAACGGTTTTCGTATCCGGTAAAAGCCGTTGGAGCCATTGGAATTGTGTTTCTGGTGAAAAGTCGAGGCTCACGCCAGTGGCGTTGCCGGCTTTGAGATCGTCGGGATTGGGGATTAACGCCGCGACAATGGGGATGTCGCTCGCTGCTTTGATGGCGGTTTGCGTGGCGAGGGTGCCGACAGTGACCAGGAGTGTCGTCCCCTTCTGCTTGGCCTCTTGGATGGCTTGGCTTGCTTTCCCAGCGTTGCCTTGTAAGGGGTATTCGTCAAAGGTGGCAGTGACGCCTTGTGCGCCCAAAGACTGTTGGACCCCTTTGAGCACTTCTTTGTAGGGGACGGCGTCTTCACTACTCAAGAGCGCGATCCGCGTGTCATTGGCCGCAACCGTTCTGGGAAGGGCGATCGTGGCAAGGACTACCGTGACCGCGAGAAGAACGAACGACGAGGCCGACCGGCGTGAGAGATGAGTGACCATAGTGGGGATTCCCAAAATATCAACTTAGAAGGCGTACTTGAGTTTCAGCCAAAACGTCCGCCCGTCTTGCTCAATCACCTCTTGACGATGCTCGCCTGATCCCGGGTCGCCATACGCTTCATCGAAGAGATTAAACACACTCCCAGAGACTTCTAGCCCTTTGATGAGGTTTTGATTGAACAGGGTGAAATTCGTTAAAAAATGGCCACGAGTGTTTCGCCCACTCAAGGTCCGCCGTTCGCTCATGTACTGGCTTTCGAGACCAGCATACAATTTGTCAGCGATGACGGGATAAATCAGAGCCAGCTTGACGATGTGTTGGGGGGAGTTCGTGAGTTTTTCTCCGCTATCTTGATTCTTCGCTTCTTGCAGGGCGTAACTGACCCGTCCTTCGATGCCAGATTCGTATTTGCCATCGAGTTCGAATTCCAGGCCTTTCGCTTCGATATTTTCGAGATTCTCAAACGTCAGCAGTCCGTCTTCGGTTTCTGTCTGACCGATCAGTCCGTCGATCGTATAATAATACCCGGTCATCGCCGCTCGCCAGTTCTTGTCCAGATGGTGTTCGACGACGAATTCATACGTCGTAATCTCTTCCGGAGCGAGGTCTGGGTTCGCTTGGAATACTGATCCGCTGCCATAATACTGCTCGAATGGGTTGGGGGCACGAAATGCTTCGCCATACAGTAATTTGATACTGGTGGACGGCAAATTGTAAATCAACGCGACCCGTGGGTTGGTCGTGCCACCGAACGTATCGTAATGATCGTAGCGTACGCCGCCGTTCAAGATGAGGTTATCGAGGATGGCGAACTCATCTTGAAAATAGAAGGCCCAGATGCGCAGGCTTCTCTGGTCATGTAAGTACGAAGCAAAAGGCGAGACATCGTAGTTGCGTTGATCCTGGATCATGTTGTCGCGGTACTCGTGGCCAACAGTGACTCGATGCTTCTCGAAAAAGCGTCTCGTGACTTTCAGTTCCGCTCCCCACCATTCGGCCAGGGTAATATCGCGATTGAGGGTGATGAGGGGCTCCTCCGTCTCCGAGTAGTCGAACAAATAATCCCCGCGATAGTAATAGCGATCATAATACAGGCGAGCGAAGACATCCCATTGATCGGCGAACAGATGTTGATACTTGAGATCAACATACCCATGTTCGTCTTTCGTCAAAGTCCTGTCGGTATTAAACACCGAGCTAAAGGCCGCGGTGGGAATTTTTTTCTCACGGCTGTGGTAACTGCCTTGCAGGGTAAAGTCCGACCACGACAATTTGCCGAACAAATGGTAAGAGCCATCCTCGTCCGCGTTGCGTGCGATACCGTTACTGAGGCCCGGGACTTTGAATTCCTTGTAGAATAAGCGGTTGTGACCGCGGCTGTCGTAGTACGATCCCGACAGCAATGCCTCGATACCATTCTCGAATTGCGTCCCAAGCGTGAAGCGGCCTTTGTGGGATTCATAACTGCCGACTTCGGCTGACAACTCGACTCCTTTAATGTCACGCCCGCGTTTCGTGATGACGTTAATCACGCCGAAGAACGCGTTCGTCCCATAGAGCGAGGAACTCGGGCCACGGATGATTTCCACGCGATCAATGAGATCAATGTCAACCGGAGCTTCGGTCCCGCCCGGTGCTTGATCGAAGACACTATCGTTGAGGCGGTGGCCGTCAACTAGGAGAAGTAAGCGGGTGTTGTAGTCGCCAGGACGATTAAAACCGCGCGCCCCAATGTAACTGTAGTTGCGGTCGTTGGTCACAAAAAAACCGTTGACGCTTTGGAGGATGTCGGAGAGGGTGCGATGGCCGTACTTCTTGATTTCGTCGGCGGTGATGATCGTGATCGACGAAGGAGCTTCAGTCACTTTCTGTTCATATTTCGACGCGCCGAAGACCGAAGGAATGTCATGAAACAGCACACTTTCCTCACCCACGGCAGGTGGTAATTCCGCCGATACGTCAGTTTGCGCGTCCGCGAAAACGGGAAGCAGTGTCAGTGCCAGACCAAGGAAGAACCGGTTCCGCCAGCGAGATCTCGGACAAACCGCGTCCGTGGCAATGGTGAAAAAGGAAAAGTGCATTCGTGTGTCTCCCTCCTGAGGTTTCACAGTCGATCGCCCCACGGAACTTTCGCGCTCTGGCCGTCTCCGCCCGTCGGCTAGGGCCTGCGTATTCCGTCGATGCTATCTCAATCCGTTGCGGGCAAGTGTGTATTGCGCGGCAAGTTCCTTTAACGTCTCGCCAACCGATTGCAGGTCGCGTGCGGCGCCTTCGATATGGCGAACACCTTCGGCGTTTTGCGAGGTCGCGCGCTGGACATTCGCCATGGCGTAGGCGACCTGATCAATCCCAAGAAGCTGTTGCTCACTTGAGGCCGATATTTGTGTCATGGCGTGCGCGGCTTCCGTGATGTTCTGCGAGAGCACACGGATCGAATCGCCGGCTTCCAATGACTGCTCCACGCCAACCTCGACGGACTTGGTGCCTTGTTCGGTGACGAGCACGGCGATGTTGGCGGCTTTCTGAATATCGTTCAGGATGTGCTGGACTTGCGCGGTGGCGTTACGGGATTGTGTGGCGAGGTTCTTGACCTCGCGTGCGACCACGGCGAACCCTTTGCCGTGGGTACCGGCATTCGCGGCTTCGATGGCGGCATTGACGGCTAAGAGCGTGGATTGTTCGGCTAACGCGTTCACCGTATCGATAATGCCGCCGATCGTTTGGCTTTGCTCTCCCAGCCTGATGACACTGTCAGCGATAGAGTTCATCTGTTCACGAATGCGCCGCATTCCCGCCGCTGCTCGCTCTAGGGCTTGTTCCCCTCCCAGAGAGACGGAGGCGGTTTGTTGGCTACTGACCGCGACCTCTTTAGCTTTTTGATTCGACGCACGCGCGATATGTTTGACTTCTTCAATGGTGCTTGTGGTTTCCGTCACGGCGGAGGCGGTCTCATGCGTGCTCGTCGCCATTTGAGAAACCGAGGTGAGGATCTGACTGATCGATGAGGCGAGGACTTGAGTTCCATCCTGAATGCGCCCATTCATCTCCCGTAGCGTGTCCACCATGCGGGCAAAGCTTCGGGACAGCACATCCTGTTCGGACTTCGGGGCGATCCGGACCGTGAGATCGCCTTTGCTGACGGTATCAGCCGCCGTCGCGATGCCATGGATATACGCAATCAGTTCACGGAAAGCGTCGGCGAGGGTGCCCAACTCGTCTTTGGAGATGTGGCCGATTTGTTGCACGATGTCGCCGTCGGCGATACGAGAAGCCGCCTTGGTCATTTTTGCGAGGGGTTTGGTGATGGAGCGAGTGATGGCCCATCCCAGGCCGACAGCAAGAATGGCGGCAATGGTAAAAACGGTGCTCGCGTTCTTGGTGGCGTTGGCGGCGGCGTCTTCACTCTGGGCGGTCATGAAACTGGTGCCGCCACGCACGAGTAATCCCAGTTCTTGCAGCCCTTCGCCTGCCTTTGTGTAGGTATCCCGGAATTGTGAAATCCCCTCCACGGCTTTCGCGCGGTCGGTTCTTTGCGCGAGGGTGACAAGGTCCTGGGCTTGTGCGAGGTACGCCGTGACGTCTGGACGAATCCTGGCCAAGGTGTCCTTGGTCTCTTGTTCGAGAGAAGCGGTGCCTAACGTTTCCAGCGTGCCCGTCATCGAGTCCAGGACCGTGGGGAGTTCCTCGCCGGTTGCGTTGAGTTCGGTGGTGTCGCCCGTGTGCGCGGCTACGAGCGCGCGAAAGACCAGCGCGCGGACTGTCTCGTGCGCGCGTTCGGCAACGGCCATACTCCGAACGGTCTCCTGCTGTTGCTCGCTCTGACGGTTCAGTGCTTCGAGAAGCCGGATGCCGTGATAACTGGTCAAGCCCACGGTTACCACCGCACCGAGCAAGATGATAATGAGCACCACCAGTTTTATCCCAACAGCGATATTCTTCAGTCGCAGCATGTCACCTTCCCTAATACCCGCGGTCATCTTGCCCTACTGTGGTGTCCCGGCGGAATCCGCCTTAGGTTGGTGATTCCAGTGGGAGGGGACTTGCCAGGGGCGATCATAACTAACGCTGAGGCTTCCTGACGTAGCTGTGACGACCGCAGGCAGCCCCGAGATGGCTTTTGTCCCTCTTGTCTGTGTATCGGAGGGAGGTTGGAAAGCTATAGGAGTTTATCCGTAGCGGAAGAGCACAAGGGGGCGGGAAAGGGCTGACAGGCGCGCACTAGGCCGCGCAGCGGTCACATTGCCCTTTGAGTTGCACGGCAACGCTCTTGGCGACGATGGCGCGCGGCATGCCAGGAGTCGCGGAGATGCGGACACTGACTCCTGGGAGGCAAGACACCTCTCCACAATCGACACACATGAAATGCGGATGTTCCGGGGCCGCTCCTCGCGGTCCGTCGTGTCGTTGCTCGAAACGCCACACATGATCGCCCACATCGGTGCGCGATAGCAATTCGGCTTCCGTGAGATCGGCGAGATTACGGTAAATCGTGGCGCGGTCGAATCCTTGATCGGCGAGGGCATCGAAAATTTCGGCGTGACTCAGCGGCGTGGTGGCTGATTGCAGATGTTCCAAGACCGCGACTCGCGGTGTGGTGCTGCGCAACCCGACCGACCTGATCTTGGAGCGGAGGACCGCTCGCGCTGCTAGTGAGGATGCCCGCTTCATAAGAGGCACTACCCTACCGTGCCCTCTGGAGTCTTGCAAGGTTAAGCGACGGCATGGATTAGTTGGACAACCGTGTGGCGCGCAGAAAGTGCGCGATCCATGCGACCGCGAGCCCGCAGCAGAGGACCGCTGTCGCCATCTGACCGGGAGGATAATCGTAATGGTTCGCCAGCACGAAGGAGAAGATGCCGCTGGTGAGGGCGAAGAGAGGCGCGAGGAAAAACATCGAACGTACTTCTCGACTCAGATTCTTGGCGATGAGCGCGGGCAGGACCAGCGAAGCAAACACATAGATGACCCCCGCGACGTGAATGGAAAATCCGACAACTGTTCCCAGCCAGACCGCGAATACCGTATCCCACCACCCGACCCGCAGCCCGACCGCCCGCGCCATTTCGCGGTCCATCACAATCAGTAATGCTGGTCGGTGACAGTACCATAAGGCCACGATGGTCACGGCCGTCATGCTGGCGAAAATCCACACGTCCGTTGGCGTGGCCCCGATCAGTGTACTCGACAGCAGACGATGGACCTCCTCCAGGCCGTGCGGACTATGAGACATGAGGAGGACGGAAGCGCTCACGGACAACAGAAATATCCAGCCAGTCACCGCTTCGTGACTTTCCCGCCCGGCGGTGGGACTGCCGCGCGCGGTGAACAGGGCCGCCATGATGGAAAAGACGCCACCGACGATGGCGTGGAAGATGTCGGACCGGACCCAATGGTGCTCATCCTGGGTGATCCAACCGCCCAGGAGAATAGCGATGGCGATACCCAGCAGGGACGCCTGTGAAACCGCGGCCCCGAGAAAAATTTGATCGCGCGCGACAATCAGGACGCCAAGGAGAGAGAGGACAATGCCAATCAACCAGCCCGAAAGATAGGTGTTGTGAAAGAGCGGCCAGGAGGCCAAGAACGCATCAATCATAGCCCGTGCCCTCCCATGCTGGTGGCACTCGCGGTGAGCATCCGCCGCACCTCCTCTTCGCTGGCGCCAGAGTTGGTCAGGACTTGATCGCGCGGTCCGCTAAGCACCTGTCCGCCATGCACGAACGCGACGTGGGTGGCGTACCGGTGGGCGAGGGACAGATTGTGTGTCACGAGCATGATCGTTTGTTGAGCTTCTTGGTTCAGGGCAACCAACAGTTGGAGGAGCGCGTCTTCCGTTGGGGTGTCGAGGTTATTCGTTGGCTCATCAAGCACGAGAAATGTTGGCCGCCGGACCAACGCACGGGCAACCAGCGCCCGCTGACGTTGACCCCCGGAAAGTGCCCAATAGCTGCGCGTCGCCAGGCCCGCCAACCCCATTTTCTCCAAGGCCCAGGTGAGGCGTTCTTGCTCTTGGCGACGAGGCACGCGCAAGCCTACTAGTCCTAAGAGGACAAACTCGCGGACCGTGGTGGGGAGCGTCGGTGTGAGATCGCAGCGTTGCGGAACGAAGCCGGTGCGCGCGCGGCTCGCGAGTTCTGGATGAAGCCACAGTACGCCGCTCCGTGGCGGTAGTAAGCCGAGAATGGCGCGTAACAGCGTGCTTTTCCCGCCGCCGTTGTGTCCGAGCAAGACCCAGAATTCACCGGGGTGTACGGTGAATGAGACATTCGTCAGGACCGTGTGGTCCCCATACGCCAGGGTCAATGCGGTTGCTTTGAGCATGGGGGATGAAGGAGTCGTTGGCATTACTTTCCATCCTTGTGAAATTTGCGAACAAAATCGGTAAACATCCTTAATCCCCCTCACCCTGACCCTCTCCCAGCCGGGAGAGGGAACCTGGAAGCATCATCCCTGCTATTGCCGAATGTGATCGTCCGAATTGATAAGCGCGCTCACAACTTGTCGGACGTTATAGTCCACCATGCAGAGATACGCTTCTGTTCCTGGTCGTGCGCCGGCTTGATTCGCCATCGTGGCGATGGTTGCTCCCGTGTTTTCCGCGATGAACCTGGCGTAGCGCGGGTCGTAGTACGCCGCGGTCAGCACGGCTTTGACCCCATTGGTCTTCATCGTTTGCACGAGGGCATTGAGGTGCGCGGTGGATGGGGGAATGCCAGGTTTTGGTTCTAAAAAGTCGATCACCGTCACGCCGAAGCGACGAGCGAAATAGGGCCACATATTGTGATCCGCGACCACCTTGTCGCCAAAGTGAGGACTCATCAAGGCGAGCCACCCACCGAGCGCGGCGGCCTCGCCTTGGCTCTGGAGAAACTCGTTGAGCTTGCCATGTTCAAACAGCAACGCGAGTTTCTCGCATTCATATTTCTTCGCCAAGGACTCCCCAACGAGAGCCGTGCCCACACGGTCACGGAAGCTTAGATAGCGAGCCGCGAAATATGCCGCATTCCCTGGTTGTCGTTGGCTCAATTTGTCGCGCAGGAGCGCGGCGACTTTGAGCCCATTCACGGGGTCCGACAAATAGTGTGGGTTCCCCAACGGATGCACATCCCCCATCGAGCGATCAACCGGAGTCGTTGGAATCCCAATTGGTGTGATGACTGAAGAGGCATCCACGTGTCCTGCCGCACCGGGAAGAATGTCGGTATTGCGGGCATTCCGCAGCAGGACGGGGGCCCACCCAGCTTCGAGTTCAAGGCCGACCTGCACGTATAGATCGCATGTGCTTAGGATTTTGATGAAACTGGGCTTGGCCTCGACAAAGTGTGGGTCTTCGGTGGCTTTCGCGAAGGTGGAGAGCGTGACGTACTCACCGCCAATCTCTTGGGCGAGGCTGGTGAGCTCGGGCACGGTGACACATACCTGGAGTGGTTGCGCGGCGACGAGTGCTGGCGTGAGGCCAAGCAGAACGCACAGACTCCAGAGGATTGGGAACAACAGGGGACGGCGTTCACGGTTCATGAATGTTCTCCTCGACGATGAGTTAATAGGCATGGGCGGGGTGGTCGCCATAGAGGAATTCCAGTCCCACCCACAACGAGTGCGCATCGCGATGACCAGCGAAGTGGTGCGCATAGTCGAAATTGTACTGGAGGCGAATACGTGAGAACTCGCTCGGATGCCACGTCACGAGTGGTGAGACCCGTTGGCGATCCGCGCGCAACGGGTCATTTTTCCGTCCCCCGATGCTTCCGCCACTGCCGCCCGCATACTCATAGCGAAGCCCGGCGGCCCATCCATGGTGAAACCCATACAGGAGCTGAGAATAAAAGCCCCAATCCTGGAGCGTGCGCCCTGGCAGCGTGATGATCTCATCGGGATTGCGCGCGTCAACGAAGCGATCCGCCCTGAAATCGCGTCGCATGACTTCGCTTTGCCACAGGAGAAACGGCCAACCGCGAAAATTGTTGGCTGGCCGCCAGCGCCACTTCATGTCCATCCCATAGATCCACGTATCGCCGTTGGGGCCGGTGGCATTGGGGCCATACAACCCGGAGAAGCCCACTACGGATGTGAGTGCATCGCTCAGGTCCCACGAGTGGTTCCAGCGCGTGAGATACACAAAGTCCTTCAGATGACGGACATCACGATCGCGAAACACTCGTCCTGCCAGCGCACGTTCTTCATAGAACTCCTCACTCGCCAAGAAGCTGGCCATCGTTTCGCCATTGGCGTTCTGCATGCCGAAGTGCAGCTCGGAGAACCACGGGATGGGCATCAGCCAACTGAGGCGAAAGCCGGGGCCACGCATCCCATCTGGACCGAACAAGCGGGTGTTGATGACCGGTTGATCCTGCCAATCCCAAGCGTGAGGATGCCGAGGGTTGATCTGGCCAAACTCGGTGAAAAATTGTCCGGCTTCCACCTGCAACCCGTAGGGCAATGCTGTGGTGGTGAGAAATGCCTCTTCCAACTCAAAGACCGATTCGCCCGCTAGCGGGTCAATGAAATAAATGAGGTGGGCTTCAGCGGTAAAATAGGGGTCAACGGCTCCCAACAGAGACAACTCGACATTTTGCAAGGTGAAGCCGCGTTTGCGTGGATCATGGCCACCCCCTTGCAGGGTTTGCAGTGCCGCCTCACGTCGCGTTGACCCACCAGCCGCCACCAGGGCATTGAGCGAGAGATCAAGGAGCCGCAATGTGGTTGGTCCGACACGACGAGACCACACGTCCGTGTCTTGTCGTGTTTGTGGTGGTGGCTTGTTTTCCAGTTCCTGGACCGCGCGATCAAGCGCGGATTCCGCTGGCGGTGTTGGGCTCTGGGGTAACGGTGGCGGTTCCGTCCGAGGTCCAAGTCGCTGCTGCATGGTTTCAATAGTCTGTTGTAATTGTTCAACTGTCCGCTGCAGTGTGTGGACTTGCTGCTTGAGGGTCTGGATTTCGCTGGTTTCGTCCGCATGACTGAGCGGGGAAAGAAAGAGATTGCAAAAAAAGAACGGCACTCCAAGCACGACGCCAATTGCTTGTCGCATGACATCCTCCTGTCCGAATAAAAGGAGAGATCGCTTACTACGGTCACACCCGCAAAAGATGGACTACGAGCCATCAGGTGGACCAGCCGTGACACAAAGAGAATGTGGGTTAGGACAGGAGTGGAGGAGCGCGAGAGCTGAAGCTGGCGCGACTCGACGACGCAAAAGGGAGATCGACCAGCGCGGGCGGAACGAAAAGAAGGCAGAGGGTGAGAAGCGTGACGGTTGGCGAGACCGCAGCCGTGCTGTTGGTGCCGTTGATCGCGCAGAGACGACAGTCCTGCGTCAGGGAGCTGGTGGTCGCACCGTTGTTGTGGGTATGGGTCGCGGCGGCGATACTGAAGAGCAGAACGCTCACCAGGCAGCCCAGGGCTAGCGCATAACGCCATACGGATCGCTGTCGCAAATGGTTCATACGTCACCGCCGACCCTAAAAGAGACCGCCAGTATTGTCAACACTCTTTGGTTGCAAATGAATATGAGTCGCAATAAGGAACGAGGTCCTTGCTCTCGATAAGGCGGCCACATATCTTAGGGCACCTTTATGACAGCGCTGTTACTTTCTGGGGTGACCTGCCTCGTGACGCTTGGTGGCGGATTGCTGGCGCTCCGCTTGCAAGCCTATCGTGGGCTCGTGTTGGCGTTCTGCGCCGGGGCACTGGTGGCTGGCGCGCTGATGGATGTCATTCCCGACGCCTTGGAACTCTTGGAGTCGGTGCAAACGCCGTGGCATCACCATCACTTGCTGTTCTCCTGTAGTTTGGGATTTCTCCTCTTCTATTTATTTGAGCACGG
>JABFSC010000785.1 GCA_013140885.1 Deltaproteobacteria bacterium
TCACCAACTATCAATAAACGGATACTTCTTCGTCGTGCGCCGCGTGCCCACGGGCGTGGATCGCAGCGCGCCGGTGATCCAGCGCCGCGACTCGGCGGGGTCGATCACATCGTCAATCGCGAAATGCGTTGCCACATTGAGCGCCTTGCCCCGCTGATATAGACCCGCCACCATCTGGTCGAATTGCTGCTTGCGCTCCACCGGATCGGTAATCGCCGCCAGCTCGTTGCGATACCCCAGCTTCGCCGCTCCCTCCAACGCCATCGGCCCAAATTCCCCAGTCGGCCAAGACACCGTGAACACCGCGGCATCGTCCGCGCCACCGGACATGGCAATCGCGCCGAGCCCGTATGCTTTGCGCAAGATGATCTTGAGAAACGGCACCTGTACGTTGGCTCCCGCGACGAACATGCGCGCGGCGTGGCGCACCAGCGCGGTCTTCTCGATCTCCGGTCCCACCATGATGCCCGGCGTGTCGCACAGATAGAGCAAAGGAATATCGAAGGCATCACACAACATGATGAAGCGCGCGGCCTTGTCGGCGCCGTCACTGTCGATCGCGCCCGCCAGGTGCATCGGGTTATTGGCGACCAGACCAATCGCCCGCCCTTCGATACGAATCAGCGCGGTGACCATCGTGGGCCCAAATTGTGGGCGTAACTCCAGCACCGATCCCACATCCGCCAGCGTCTCGATCACCTGCCGGATGTTGTAGACCCGCAGCCGATTCTCCGGCACAGCTTTGCGTAACAGCCGCTGGTCGCCACAAGTAAAGTGTGGCAGCGACCCCTGAAAGTACGAGAGATATTGTCTGGTCACCCGCACGGCCTCGGCCTCATCAGCGACCGCGATGTCAACCACGCCGCTTGGCACCTGCACGCTCATTGGGCCGATCTCTTCGGGTCGAAAGAGCCCCAAGCCGCCACTTTCAATCATCGCTGGCCCGCCCATGCCGATGTTCGAGTTGTTGGTGGCGATCACCACATCACAGCACCCCAGCAGCGAGGCATTGCCAGCGAAGCAGCGGCCCGACACGATGCCAAGCAGCGGCACCAAGCCACTCAGCTTGGGGAAGTCATAAAACGTGCGCGAGCTGAAATCGCCATCGGTATCCCCCGGTCGCCCGCCACCGCCTTCGGCGAACAGCACCAGCGGCAGCCGCAGCTCACGCGAAAGCTGAAACATGCGGTCCTTCTTGCGATGATTGAGATGTCCCTGCGTCCCGGCGAGCACGGTGAAATCGTAGGCCAACACCGCGCAGTGGGCGCGCTCAACGCCAAACAGGTCGGCGTTAATCGTCGCATGGCCGGTAATCATCCCATCGGCGGGCGTATTCTTGATGAGGTCATCCATCGTGCGCCGCCGCCGTTGGGCGGCGACTCCCAACGCGCCATACTCAACGAACGAGTCCGGGTCGCACAGGTCCTCGACATTTTCGCGCGCGGTCCGTTGGCCAGTCTTGCGGCGGCGTGCCACCGCCTCCGGGCGCGCGGCATCGAGCGTTACCTGATGACGGGCCATCGCCTCCGCCAAATCCGGGCGAATCACATCCAGGTCTAGCTCTTGATTGGCGACGGTCACCGCGGTCTCGCTCTCGCGCTCTTCGATAAAAATGAGGGCTTGTCCCTCGGCGACGGTCTCGCCTTTCACGGCAAGCGTCCGGCGCAGGATGCCACTGACCGGGGCGACGAGGACATGCTCCATCTTCATCGCTTCCATCACAATCAGTTGCTGACCTTGCATGACCGCGTCCCCTGCGTGCGCCTCAACCGAGACGATGGTCCCTTGCATCGGTGCTCGGAGCGCGACCGTCCCCTCTGGTCTTTCACTGTCGTCGCCGACATAAGGTTGCGCGGAAGACTCCGGCACGAATTGTTCACTCTGGGGTGCCGTGGACCTTCCCAAGTCCAGAATCGCGAGCGGATCGCTACTCTGCAATTTCACGCCGACGGCACGTGTTGGACTCGTCCGTTCAAAGTACAGGCGGCGCTGCGCGGATTGGGCCGCGGTCGCGAGTTCCGCAAGTTCAGTGATGTGCTCCTCGACGAATCCGGTATGCACACGATTGGCGCGGAAATCAGCATGCTGCAACACCGCTTGCAAGAAGCCCAGGTTGGTGGCGACCCCTTCAATGCGGAACTTGCTCAGCGCGCGGGACGCCTTGTTCACGGCTTCGGCGAACTGCGGCGAGGAGGAAGACACGATGAGTTTCGCTAACAAGGAATCGAAGCGGGCATTGGTGCTGTAACCCGCGTAGGCATACGAGTCCACGCGCAGTCCCGGACCGGAGGGCACCTCGAACACACTGATGGTGCCATTCGACGGTCGCACGGAGGCATCGGCGGCCATCGACTCGGCATTGACGCGCAGTTGGATGGCGAAGCCCCGCAGGGCGAAGCCCCGCAGGGCGAAGCCACGCGGCGTGTCATGGGTCGCCGCGTCGAGCCCCAGCTCGTGCAACGAGTGTCCAGCCGCTAGTTGCAACTGCGTCCGCACCACATCGACACCGGTCACTTCTTCCGTCACCGTATGCTCGACCTGGAGCCGGGGATTGGCTTCGATAAACACGAACGTGGCCTCCGCGCCAGTGGTGGTATCGACGAGAAACTCAAAGGTGCCAAGGTTCTCGTATGTGACATGGCGCGCCATGCGCAGCGCCGCCGCGATGAGCCGCTCACGGGTCGCGGGAGTGAGCGAGGGGCTGGGCGCGATCTCGATGAACTTCTGATGCCGGCGTTGCACGGTGCATTCGCGTTCCCACAAATGGGTGATGTTCCCCGCGTGATCGCCGAGAATCTGCACTTCAATATGGCGAGCCGCGGGCATGAACTGCTCGACATAGACATCATCATTGCCAAAGGCCGCGCGTGCTTCCGACTGACAACGCTGGTATGCCTCCTCCACGGCGTCGAGGCTGCGCACCACACGCATCCCACGTCCACCGCCTCCAGCCACGGCTTTGATGACGATGGCGGCATTGGGGCCGATGGACTGAAAAAACGCTTTGGTTTCGGCGAGACTGGTCGGCCCCTCGGAACCGGTCAGCACGGGCACGCCGCAATCGCTCGCCACCCGGCGGGCACGGACTTTATCGCCAAACAGCTCCAGCAATTCCGGACGCGGTCCGACGAAGACGATGTCGGCGGCGGCGCACTGGCGGGCGAATGCGGCATTTTCGCTGAGGAACCCGTAGCCGGGATGAATCGCATCGCAGCCCGTTTGCTGGGCGAGCGATACGATCTGCTCGGCATCGAGATAAGCGGCGGCACCGGTGCCGCGCAGGGGCTGGGCTGCGTCGGCGCGGATGACATGGAGGGACTTGGCATCATCCTCGGAGAAGATGGCCACCGTCTCTAGCCCTAGCTCGGCGGCGGCTTCCGTGATCCGAATGGCGATTTCTCCACGATTGGCGATCAAGAGTTTTTTGAGTGGCATAAGCAACGTGTCGTTCTGTGTCGTGTGTTGGTAAATTGAATCGGCCAACCATGAACGAAGCCTGCTGGCTCGTCAACCGACTCTCTTGTACACGAGACAGTTCGACATAGTCGGTAATATGGAGTGACTTCCCTCGTAC
>JABFSC010000653.1 GCA_013140885.1 Deltaproteobacteria bacterium
ACGGTGAGTCCCGTCATCCATAAGCCAGGAGACATGCTGAACGTGCTTCACGTCCTCGCCAAGGACGTGGGTGTTCTCGGCATCTTCTCTGACTGGCCCGGGACGGTGACGTATTACGCGAACTGCATGGACCGCCGGTAGTATTCCGCGGGCACGGATGTCGGGGCACAGGGCCATACGTGGCCCTGTGCCCCACCATGGACAGGCGCTTCTCGCCCAAGGGAAGTAGCCGTTAATTCAGACGAGTAATCCGCCCTTCAATCGCGGCGGAGAACGGTTGCGGTAAGGACTGGACGTGGACAATCAGCGCGTCTAGATCGACCGGACCCCCGACCGGGTTCGTCCCCTGGAGCAGGATGGTGAAATTATCGCCACCCGCGGCGAGGAAGCTGTTGACGACCACGGAGTAGGTCGCGCTCCGGTCAATCAGGGTGCCGTTGCGACGGACCTCGACGATACGGTCATTCGCTGGGCGATTGTTGTCCCAGGTGTACGTCAGCCCCGCGGTCTTGAGAATGCGCGGGAATGTCTGCGGCGCCGCCCACTGTTGATTCAGCAGATCGTGGACTTGTTGGCCGGTCAGATTCATCTTGACCAAACTATTGCCAAACGGTTGGACCGCGAAAAGCTCACCCCAGGTGACTTCCCCCGCGCGCAGATCGGCGCGGATACCACCAGGATTCATGAAGGCGAAGTCGGCCTGCACGGCGGCCCGTTGCGCGTCAGCGATGAGGTTCCCTAATGCTGACTCTCCCGCCGCGTTTTCGACTTGCAGGATGTCCGCGGCGGCTTGGCCAATGACTTGATTCACCAACGGGGCCACGGTTTCCTCGGCCTGCGCCACCAATTGCGCGACTCGTGGATGTGGCGTTAATCCCGGTCCGGCATCGGCGAAGGTCGTGATAATCGACGCCGATTTGGCCACGACATCGCGGCTTCTGGTGTGAATCCCCAGGGTGATGTCGGCGTAGGCCGTACTGGCCGAGAACGCCTGCGTCAACAGAATCTCCTTGCCATTGCGGTTCTTCAGCAGCGCATTGGTGAAGGAGTGAGCATGACCGGAGACCACGACATCGATGTCATCGTCGAGGCGCCGCACGATGTCCTGAATATCCGGTCCGGTGACGACCGCGGTGCCGGGTTGCGTCGGCCCTTGATAAGTCGTTTGCCGTCCACCCTGGTGAATGAGCACCACAAAAGTGTGGATGCCCCACGCTTTCAGTCGCGTGACGTAGCGGTTAATCGCGTCCGCTTCATCAAGAAAGGTGATCCCCGCCACGCCAGTCGGAGTGACGATCGTGGGCGTTTGACGTAGCACCGCCCCGATAAAGGTAATCGGAACGCCTCTGACCATTTTAATCACATAGGGATCAGTGAGTGGCTTCCTATCGGCGGTGCGGACGGCATTGGCGCACACGTATGGGAACTTGGCTCCCCGGTATGGGTCTTCCAAGAAGGGGCCAGTTTCATGGTTGCCACCGTTCAATAGCCGGAGCAGCTCATCCTTGCCTTCGTCGAATTCATGGTTCCCCAAGGTGCCGACCAAATTGCATTTCGGATTGTTTGGGTATCGGTATGAGCAGTATCTGTTGATCAGCAGGTTGAGAAAGGAAATCGAGGGTTCATCCTGTAACAGCGCCGAGGCTGGCGGCGTGGCGCCCACATGATCCCCGGCATGCACAATGAACGTGCGATCTTCCATGCCCGCTTGCGCCGCGTTCAGGTAGGAGGCGAGCACCGCGGCCCCACCAACCGGGCGGTTGGCCACCAGGCGCCCAGCGGAGAGCTGGCCGTGGAAATCGTTGATCGCCAGGAGTTTGACTTGCAGAGTCTGTCCGCCTGCTTGCTGCGCGCGGACTTGTTGGTCTAACGCCGGCGGCGCTTGCCACGACACCGGAATCCGCGCGGCCTCGCGGAGAGAGTGGAGCATTTCCTCCGCTTCATCATGTTCATGGCCGACACTACACATCTCCTGCGCGGTGGCTTCGAGCGTCATCAGCAAGGCACTGACACACAGCAATGCCCTGACATAGCCATTCCTCCGACGCGGCTTATGCCATTCACGAAATGGGGGCTCTCCTCGTGGTGCGACGGCCTCCGACGTTATCCAGCCGAGTGTTGTGAACATATTCCGACCTCCTTGTATGAATGTCGCACGAGAGCCGCGGCCCTCGTGCGCGCGCGAGGACATATCACTCTCTGTGTGAACGGATGACGAGGTCTGTATGAAATGTTCGTGACGGGAGAGAGGTGGTGCTCCCGTCGGAGATCGGCGGGAGCCGAAGCCGCCCGACGATCACTCGTCGGGCGGAGGGAGGATGGGATTGAGGCGATTTTCCGAAAAGATTATCCCATGTAGCCCGGATGGAGCGGAGCGGAATCCGGGGTGTCCCGCGCGGAACCTGGATTCCGCTTCGCTTCATCCAGGCTACCCAGAAACGGGATATTCATTTCGAGAAATCACCTTAGTGGTGGTGATCGTCGTCATGCTCGTCATCAAGCGGAGGCTGGTATCCCGCCAGATCACTCGCTGAAGCCTTATAGGCATGCAGGACGCCGGGGATCAGCACGTAGCCTGTCGGGACTGGGCCAACCTCAATGCCGTTGAACTGGGTGGGCTGATCCAGATCGCGCTGGACACTGTTGCCATTGAAATCCACATAGACGTCGAACTGGACGCCACTGCCGGTTTGCGTGACGGAGTAATCGTTGTCATTGCCCGCGAGGATCAGAAAGGAGCCACCCCGCAATCGTGGCCCAATCGTCAATCCTTCCCACTTCTCCGCCCTCTTGCCGTTGGGCAACACCGTGTTGGCGGCAAGGTCAATGAACACCGCTGACTTCGTTACTGGCGTGATACCGGCGGCCGCTAAGTTCCCGTCGTTCGGGAGCGGCAGGCTGGCGATATTCGTCGCGCCGGTGATGTCGATGCGGTAGACGCGCTTGCTGCCGGTCACGCTCGCTCCCGCCGGGTCATCGACTCCGAGACCACGGTTGTCACGCTCAAGGATCAAGAACTCGTGGTCGTTGAGCGCCACGATGGCGGAAAGCCCGATGTTTCGTCCTTGGCGTGGATCCGTGGCGGTCCCTGTCCCACCCGCCGCGATGATGCGCGCCAAAATATCCGCTTGGAGTTCAAGCTGGTACGCGTACTGCGCGGTGCTCTGACGATAGGTTGGACTCTTCGGGTTATTATCGAACACCACAATGCGGAGGTTGCGACCATTCCGGCCGTTGTTGGGGCTTGGTTCGTTGACGAGCGGGTCCTGAAGCACCGCATAGAGCGTCTTCCCGTCCGGCGTCACGGCTAACCCTTCGAAGCCGCGATTATCTTGCCGTCCGGCGTTGAGTCCCCCATCGCGATCGGTCACATAATTGATGTTGCCACTGACCTTGGGGACCAGATTGGCTGGTGTCTGGAACACCGCGAGCAATGCGCCACGGCGGTTGAATTCGTAGACGGAAGGGCCGTACTCGTCGGAGACGAGAAAGTGACCGTTCCGCGGATCGATGACGAGCCCTTCGGGATCGAAGCTGCGACCGAGCGTCGCCACATTGCCGTTGAGCGCGA
>JABFSC010000470.1 GCA_013140885.1 Deltaproteobacteria bacterium
CTCTTCCACTATGGACTCTTTGATCGCTTTCCCACGGTGAAGATGGTGGTGTTGGAGTCCCAGGCTGGGTGGATCGGCTATTTGTTGGACCGCATGGATGCCGTGTATCGCGTGCCCCTGGGTAAGACGACGGCCATGAAGGAATCGCCCAGCACCTATTTTCATCGTCAGTGCTGGATTTCCGCCGATCCTGACGAGAAGACAGTGTCGTCGGTCATTAACGTGGTGGGCAGTGAACGCTTTTTCTGGGCGTCGGACTTCCCCCATCCCGATCATATTGGCCATTACATGGAAGCGCTCGGCGAGATGATGGCACCGCTGCCAGAGGCCGCGCGGCGCAACGTGTTGTGGGAGAATGTGAGTCGGGTGTACCAGCTTGGAGAGTAGTTCTTCCCTGAGAAAAGAACTGGGGAAGCGGAGAGGAGGCAGCGAATGCCTCCTCTCCTTATCGACATGCCAACAGTGCGGCGTGAATTTCGGCTAGGCGTGCGCGCTCATCGCGGGGGAGGGCACGTACTCTTTGGGGAGCCGAAAAGCGGGATCGTTCTGGAGCACTGGCAATACTTTCTCGGCGAACAGTTTGAAGCTGCGCTCCAGTTTCGGATACGGCAGGCCACCGAACGCGAACGTGCCGATCGCATGTTCGAGTGGCACCGTATGGTGAATGTAGCGGAACTTTTCGAGCACCTGCTCTGGCGTTCCCGCGGCGTGCAGGCTGCGATAAAACTCGATGGCTTTGCTCTTAGCCTGCTCATCGACACTGAGTTTGGTGTAGGTCTTCGCCAGCTTGGCGTAAAACTCGTAGCCCTTGACCGACGAGAGGTGGCCGTCCGAGAACTTGTAGTGCCGATCAATGGAATCGAACATCGCGCCGAGATAGGTCGCGCCAAGGTCCTCGGCTTCACTGGCCGAGTCGGAGACCAACACGTTGAACAAGCCAATCGGGGGACGCGGCTGATGGCCACTGGCGGCCGCGGCGTTGCGATAGCGATTATAATCCGCCGCCGTTTCTTCCCAACTCCGTTGCGCGACGATTAACACGCCGAAGCCCAACTTGGCCATGATCTCCGCTGATTCCGGGCTGATCGACGACGCATAGAAGCGATTCTCGGGATGTGAGATTGGCCGTGGGCGAATCTGGATTTCGGGAATCTTGTAGTGTTTGCCGTCGAACGAGAAGCTCTCCTGCGTCAGCCCCTTGCGGACGATCTGCGCGCATTCGACGAAGCGGTCGCGCGCCTCTTCCATCGGAATGCGGAAGCCCGCGTACTCAATTGACGCGGCCCCACGGCCAAAACCGAAAATGGTGCGGCCACCAGAGATCATATCCAGCAAGGCGATTTTTTCGGTGACTTCGACAGGGTCATGCCACGGCAGCACGATCACCGCCGTGCCCAGTTGGATGCGTTTGGTGCGGCCCGCGACGTACATTAACAACGCGACCGGGTCGGGCGACATCACATAACCGGTGAAATGATGGTCGAGTGTCCAGACCGAGTCGAACCCCAGTCCTTCCGCCATGTCCGCCACGGCGAGTTCTTCTTGATAGGTTTGCTGGTCCGGCTTGCCGCCGAAACTGGTCAGTTGCAGTGTCATTCCTACTTTCATGGCTCCCTCCTTTTTCGGGAAACGGTCATGGACGCGAAGCGCGCCTCTTATTTCGTTGCTTTCTTGCCTTTTCCTTCGTCGCCGCCCGTGCTCGCGGCGTCTTCCTTGACGATCTCAAGGAGCTCGACCTCAAAGACGAGCGTCGAGCCGGGTTTAATCTTTGGCGGAGCCCCACGATCCCCGTAGGCGATCGACGAGGGGCAAACGAGACGGCTTTTTTCTCCGACCTTCATGCGCTGCACCCCTTCGGTCCAGCAAGGAATCACGCCATTCAAGGGGAACGTGACGGGTTCGCCCCGTTGTGTCGAGCTATCGAAGACCTCGCCGTTGGTCAGCGTCCCGTGGTAGTGCACCTTCACTTTATCCGTTGCTTTCGGGGAGCCGCCTTTGCCCTCGGTGAGTGTGGTGAACACTAAGCCTGAATCGGTTTTGGTCGCGCCTTTCTCGGCGGCGGCTTTCGTGAGGAATTCGGCGCCCGCTTTCTTTTCCGCTTCCGAGACCAGGGCCAGACGAGCCTGCTGCAATTGCTGCACTTTGGGCATGAATTCCTGCATGACGACTTTCGGCTCCCGTTTCAGCACGCCATCGGCGATCCCCGCGTTGACCATGGTGAGTTCTTCTTCACTGAGGCTGAAGATGCCGAGCGACTGACTGATGGCGAGCCCCAGCGCGTACAGGGTTTTCTGTTCATCCGTGGTGGGGCTCGCGGATTGGGCGGAGGCCAGAGACAGGGAGCACAGGAAGGCTCCCATTGTGAGAAACAATACTTTTCGCATACATCAATCCTTTCTTGGGCGGCTTCGCTTCAGTTGCCAAAGTCCGCGATTGCGCGGCAGCTTAGATGATCCGTCCGAACTCCTCAAGCTCGACGTTTGCCTTGACACCACGGGGGCAACTCTATATGCCGCTCGCAATGGATTTTTTCAGCGTGTTCTTGAATTTCGATTCGCAAATAAGGAGGCCATTATGAAATTTGGGCTACTGTACGAAATGGAAACGCCACGCCCGTGGCATGAACGCAGTGAGTACAACGTCTATTGGGAAGCCCTGGCGCAGATAGAACTCGCTGATCGCCTTGGGTTTGACTACGTCTGGGAAGTGGAGCATCACTTTCTGGAGGAATACTCCCATAGCTCCGCCCCGGAAGTGTTCTACGGCGCGGTGAGTCAGCGCACCAAGAATATCCGTATCGCCCACGGCGTGCGGCTGTTGCCCTTCAATTTCAATCACCCGATCAAAGTGGCCGAACAAGCCGCCGTGCTCGACATTATGAGCAACGGGCGCATGGAGCTCGGCACGGGCCGGTCCACCACCGCGCAAGAACTCGACGGCTTCAATGTGGATTATGACCGCACGCGCGACGAAGTGCGGGAAGCGCTGCAAATCATCGTCAAGGCGTGGACCGAGGACATTCTCGAATACGACGGCAAGATTATGAAAATCCCGCCGCGCCGTGTGGTGCCCAAGCCGATTCAGAAACCTCACCCGCCGATGTGGATGGCCTGTGTCGCGCCGGAAAGCTATCAGATGGCCGGGGACCGTGGGCTCGGCGTGTTGAGCTTCAATTTCAACTGGGAGCAGGTGCAGAAGAGCATGGAGAGCTATCGGGCCTCCTGCGCCACCCGGTCCGACCAGATTCCGAAAGTCGTCAACGAACAATTCGCTGGCGTCGCCATCATGCACGTGGCCGAGAACAAAGAGGAAGAAGCGATTGGCCTTGATGGGGCACGGTGGTTTCTCCACAACGTCGCCAAGTTATTCGAGCCGCTGGTGGTGAAGAACAACCTCTATTCATACGAATATCTCCGCAACGTGTTTGCGATGGACTTGGACCCGAAAGAGGCGACCGATGCCCAACTCAAGGAACATCACATGGTGGCGGTCGGCAATCCTGACGAAGTAATGCGCAAATTGGAGCGATTTCAGGCGGCGGGACTGAGCCAGGTGATCTGCTTC
>JABFSC010000610.1 GCA_013140885.1 Deltaproteobacteria bacterium
CGTTGTTCATCTCCAGTCTCCCAAAGCTCTGGCTCCTTGGGGTGTTGAGTCTCTTGACCTTCATCATCTCGGATGTGTTCTTCCCGCTAACGTTCATTTCGGTGTGGTGTTTGTTGGCTGCGGTGAGCAGTGTTGTGCTGTGGTTCGTCATTAAAGACTATGGGGAGATGGCGGCACCACGCCGTGCTGATGTGAGCGCCTGATCTTCACTTCTACAGTCGGCCTTTCAGCGGCTGAGGATCAGGAGAGCGAGGAAAGGATGACGTGTGGTTATTCCTTACGGAGCCACTCCGCGATGGCGGTTTGTCGGCGTCGATGGGTTGCCGACGAAGTATCTTGATATGGATGAGCGAATTCTGGGTCTCTGAGAATCGACGCCCCCCGGCTTTCCGCGACCGCAAGGAGCTCAGCCATCTGCCGTGGTGTGACGACCCGATCTCGTTCACCAGTAATAATCAGAAGGCGCGAACTGTCTGGTGGGAGGGAACGTACAGGATCATAGCGCTCTGGACATCCCAAAGGGGAGATCCGGCTTGGCGACGAATCGACCACCAACCGCGTGTACAAAGTGCTCTGCCCCACGGCATTGAGCAACATGACGCCGCCGATAGAGATCCCATACAGGTGGAGTCGCTGATAGCCCCGCGTCTGTAAATCTGTCACGATCTCAGTGTAGTCAGTCACAATGGCCGCAAGGCGACTTTTCCCCTCCGACAGACCGTATCCGCGATAATCATACACATAGACATCGAACCCCAGATCACGAAACCTTTGCAAATCAGCCACCAGATGATCGGCGAGCATGGCATTGCCTTGCGCAACCAGGAGACAACCTTTCGGATTCGCCGCGACAAGCTTGTAGCCTCCGAGCGTGTTGCCGTCCCGCGTGCGAAAGCGGATCGATTCCACCTGGGTCACACCTACGAGTCGTTTCTCATCAGGAGCACCAGCCAGACGATGCCAGAGCCAGAACGCGAGCGGTTCACGAATGCACCCACAGACTGCTGTTTCGCTGTCAGACTCCTGTGTGCTGGTCACTGCAATTGCTCCAGGGACGAGTGTGCCTATCAACATCGGGACGAAGAGCAGTCTCTGACCACGTTTCTGCAACCACCGGAAAGAGTGACTGAAAAAGACTCCAGTCAGCAGGTATTGGGATCTCATCCCTCCACACATCCGCATCGCCACTGCCTTTCTGTCACGCCTGCCCGCGTTCTTTGTGTTCGCGATCCCTATTTCTCAGGTCGCCTTCGCGTCTTTGCGTATAAAAGGGGCAAGCAGATCAATCGGCATCGGAAAGAGGGTGGTCGAGTTGTTCTCTGCCGCGACAGTGGTCAACGTTTGCAAATAGCGCAACTGCAAGGCGACGGGATGCTGTTCGATGATCTGCGCCGCATCCGCGAGCCGTTGCGCGGCCTGGAATTCTCCTTCCGCGTTGATCACCTTCGCGCGCCGCTCACGTTCGGCCTCGGCCTGTTTGGCGATGGCGCGCTGCATCTCTTGCGGCAGATCAATGTGCTTGAGTTCCACCAACGAGACCTTCACTCCCCACGGATCGGTCTGACTATCCAGGATATCTTGTAAGCGCGCGTTCAACTTATCTCGCTCGGACAGCAGATCATCCAACTCGGCTTGCCCACAGACACTACGGAGCGTGGTTTGCGCCAGTTGCGAGGTCGCGAACAGGTAGTTCTCGATTTGCACAATCGCTTTGTTCGGGTCGAGCACCCGAAAGTAGAGGACCGCGCTTACTTTGATCGACACATTGTCGCGAGTGATGACATCCTGGGGCGGGATATCCATGGTGATCGTGCGCAACTCCACGCGGCGCATCTGTTCCACGAGCGGGATAACGTAAATGATGCCGGGGCCACGGGAAGGGACCAACCGCCCGAGGCGGAAGATCACCGCTCGTTCGTATTCACGCAAGACTTTGATACCGCTGATAATCAGCAGCATCATCCCTATAACCACAATCGCGAGCGGACCAAAGCCAAACATCGTGCACCTCCGTATGGATAGCGCGGTGCAAAGGCCATACCAGTGCAAGAGGTCCTCTCCGGGACCCTCTGCGAAAACAACACTCGCTCGCAGCGAGCGAAGACCGAAAGCTCAGGTTATACCGGACCTACGCGAAGGCGGAGGTGCTCTACTGTCCGAACCCGTACTACGTCACCAACTTCCAGTGGTTCCTCACTCTCCGCCGTCCAGATCTCGCCGTGGACTCGGACCTTCCCGACGGACGCAATCGGAACAACATCACTAATAGTGAAGGCCAGGCACTGTTGCCTGCCCGCGTGAGTGGGAGAATCTTGCCGTCCAGCTTTGCGCACGCCACATTACTCCCATCAAGTTTTTCCTGCACGATGATGAGGTCGTGACGGTCGCGGATCCGCACCGTAGCGATACGCGCCTCATCAGGGTGACACCGATGGTCCCCTGCTCCCACACGGCTCCCAGGAAGATGCGGAATAGGTCCGTAGGCTTTGTGTCCAAGTGATTTCATGGCAGGAGGATCCGTGCGTGTGTCGTATGGCTGACAATAGATTTTTTTCTACACTACAAGATGGAGTATCACGTCGCGAGCCAACCACACATCTGGCAGAGCCGCTTTGTGGGAATGTTATATTCTTCCGTTGTTGACTCATGGAATCTCGATTTTGGTTTTGCAAAGCATTATTCACAGTGCAAATCAGAAGAGTAGCATAAAAAATCTCCACGCCGCCCTTTGGGCGACGCCGCAGAGTGGTTTTCCAAATTTGGCAACGCGAGCGCGTCCTTTTCCCCATTTATGAGAACACGATCCTGTTGTCCCTTCCGCGTGCACACACCAGCACGGCAAAATCTCAGAGGTTTTGTTGATCCTCCGCTGCACAACCTACAAGCCGTCTGAGTTCTCCCTGTGGCATATCGCTTGCTGCTGCTTCTCCGTACCTCCGCCGCTCTCCCTGACCTCAATCTTCACCGCACAAGCGCCCGTGGCCTGCTACATGGAGGGACCAATCACAGAGAACCCATCCATTGATTCCCTTGCCTTGCGACCTGCGCCGTGGAGCACGTGAGAGGATAACAAAGTGAAGAAGCTGACATTCGAACGTCACTTGTGGGGGATTGTCTTAGCCGCTGGTGAGGGCACGCGCGTCCGCGAGTTTCTCACACAGCTTTGTGGGGGACGGGGCATCAAGCAATTTTGCGCTGTCACTGGTCGCCGTTCCATGCTCCGCCACACGCTGGACCGGGCCGAGCGACTCATCCCGCGCGAGCACATCCTGGTCGTGGTCAGTACAGATCATCGGCCTGAAGTGGAGTCCCAACTCTCCTCCTGGCCGACCGAGAACGTCATCTTCCAGCCGCGCAATCGTGACACCGCGCCAGGGATATTGCTCCCCCTGGCGTATGTGTCGCATCGCGACCCGCTAGCCAATGTCGCCATCTTTCCGTCCGATCATTTCATCCAACAGGAAAAGCCCTTCATGAGAGCGGTTAGTCGAGCGGTTGCAGAAGTCGAGCGGTTCCCCCAGGACCACGGCTTTCTCATAAAAAAGGGCTTGCTTTTTGGG
>JABFSC010000742.1 GCA_013140885.1 Deltaproteobacteria bacterium
AATCGCTTGCCGTGGATGCTCGGGGTTTGGCCGTGACGCCAGCCATGCCAAGAAGCGTTTGAGCGGTGGCGAGACCGCGCACGCGTAGGACACCACCATCATCAGCGTGAACTGCATCGTCAACGCGAGCAGGGCCGACAATCCCCTGCCCCACGCATCAAGCGCCGCCCCAGGCGTCGCGCCTCCCGCGGTCATCGCCAACACGGCGACGGTCATGGTCAACACCACCGCGATGATCCACGAATCCGGCACCCAGCGTTCGGTCAGTCGCGTTAACTCAGGTCCAAGACGCGCGAGTCTCCCCATTGTTCGCTCCCTAACCCTTGCCTTTTTTCCGTCTTCATCGCCCTGCTCCACTCACTTGACTACTAGACCCCCCTCAGAGCGACTGCTAAACGGGTCCCTTATCCGCTTCATCCGAGGAGCGCAACGACACACAGCCCGTCCAGGTTCCGAGGAGGATTTCATGCCAGAACGTGCTCTTGAGGGCATTCGTATCATTGAATGTGGTCACTTGGCGTCCGCCGCCTATGCCACCAAGTTGATGGCCGATATGGGAGCGGAGGTCATCAAAATCGAAGAACCAACCGGGGACCAAGCACGCCAGCGCGGCCCCTACCCTGGCCACGTCCCGCATCCTGAAAAAAGCGGGTTCTTTTTGTATCTCAATACCAATAAGTACGGCGTCACACTGGATTTGACCCACGCGCGTGGCCAAGACATTTTTCATCGGCTGCTAAAAGATGCCGACTTGCTGGTCCACAATTATCACCCCACGGAAATGGCTCGTCAGGGACTGGACTATGAAGCACTGGCCAAGGTGAATCCCGCATTCGTGATGACATCCATCACACCTTTTGGCTTGAGTGGGCCACACAAGGATTATCAGGCCACGGACCTGACACTCTGGAACGCGGGCGGAATCGCGTATCTCAACGGTGGCGGGCCAGGAACAGACGACATGCCGCCGTTGAAAACGTTCGGCCAGCAGTCTGGCTATCAAGCCGGGGTCAATGCCGCGATCGCCTCACTAGGCGCGCTGTTTGGGCGACTCACCACCAAGGAAGGGCAGCATATTGAAATCTCGACACAAGAAACGTTGCTCTCCATTCTCGAGCTGACGTTCGAGTTCTTTCCCTACATGGGAATGGTCGCCACGCGCCTTGGGCAAAAGCCGATTCAGCCACTCGATTTTCTCGAATGCAAGGATGGCTGGATTTTCCTGTGTTGTGTCGAAGAGCATCAGTGGAAAAACTTTGTTGATGTCATGGGCAATCCAGAGTGGGTCAACGAACCGATCTTCGGGGACCGCTTGAACCGCGCGGCCAACTGGGACGCGCTGGGGCCGCTTTTGCAAGATTGGGTGAAAGATCAAACGGTGGTGGACTTATATCACCGTTGCCAATCGCGCCGTGTGCCGATCGCCCCGATTTCGACGATGGGAGATTTGTTCGCCAACGAGCATCTGAAAGCCCGTGGCTTCTTCGCCACCATCACGCACCCGGAAACTGGGCCGCTCCAATATCCTGGCGCGCTCTATAAATTTTCTGAATCGCCGTGGGACATTCGTCGTCCAGCGCCGTTGCTTGGACAGCATAACCGCGAAGTCTATGGACGGCTGGGAATGTCACCACATGAGATGGATGCGTTAAAGAAGCAGGGAATCGTCTAGAAGGAAAGGGAGAAAAGATATGCCCCGCCGACCACTAGAAGGTATCCGCGTCGCCGATTTTAGCTGGGTCTGGGCTGGTCCCTTTTGCACGCTGCAACTGGCGCATCTGGGGGCTGAAGTGATTCGGATTGAAACCGCCACGCGCCCGTGTATCACGCGCCAGATCCCGCCGTGGCCGAACGGGCAGCCTGGACTCAACCGCAGTGGCTATTTCAATCAATACAATCAGGGGAAGCGTTCGCTCACCCTGAATCTCAAACAGCCCCAGGCTCTGGAGATCGCCAAACAAGTCGTGGCCAAAAGTGACATCGTGGTGGAAAATTTCGCCGGCGGCGTCATGGACCGCATGGGGCTTGGCTACGAAACACTCAAACAGCTCAAGCCTGACATCGTGATGATCGCCTTGTCCGGGTACGGCGCCACTGGTCCAGAGAAAGAACACATCTCGTATGGACCAGCGCAGGTCCCGCTGAGCGGGCTGTCTTCCTTGACTGGCTACAAAGGGTGGCGTCCCATGCACGTGGGCATCTCGTATGGTGATCCCAACGGCGGGCTGCATGGGGCGTTCGCGGTGCTCTGCGCGCTCATGTACCGCGCTCGGACGGGCAAGGGGCAGTATATTGATTTGTCACAATGGGAGACTTCAACGGCGATGGTCGCCGAGGGACTGCTTGATTACAGCATGAACGGCACGCAACCCGAACGTGATGGGAACCACGATGCCTACATGTCACCGCACAGCGTGTTTCGGAGCGCGGGAGAGGACCGCTGGGTCAGTGTCGCGGTCCGCGATGACAACGAGTGGCGGCGTTTCTGTCACGTCATCGGACAACCCGCTCTGGCTACTGATCCACGCTTCGCCACGCTCACCGCGCGAAAACAACATGAAGAGGCCCTTGATGCGCTGATCACGGCCTGGACAAGCACCCGCTCTGCTGAAGAAGCCACCGCGCAACTCCAAGCGGTTGGCGTTCCAGCCGCCCCGTCGATGAGTAATAAAGACCTCTCCACGGACCAGCACCTCACCAGTCGCCCCATCTTCACGTACATCGAGCACCCGGAGGTCGGTAAACAGCAACATATCGGCATCCCCTGGCTCCTGTCGAAGACTCCGCTGGCGGTGCAACGCCCGGCTCCCCTCTTGGGGCAAGATACCGAATACGTCCTGCACGATCTGCTCGGCTATAGTGTGGAGGAAATCGGCGTGATGAGGGAGCAACAGGTTCTGACGTAGGCGGCAGTAGGAGGCTTACAGGCCGAGTTCTTTCAAGAGCACCGGACTATTCGTCCACCCCTTGGTGACTTTCACGAACAGTTCCAAATAGACCTTGCAATCGAAGAACGCTTCCAGATGCACGCGCGCGGTTTGCCCAATTTCCTTCAGGCGCGACCCACCTCGGCCGAGAATGATCGCGCGTTGTGACGGGCGTTCCACGTAAATCACCGCGCGCAACACTAATAGCCGTTTCTCGGGCTTCTCGGTGAATTCCTCGACAAGCACGGTCGCGGCGTAGGGAATTTCTTGCTGGGTTTGCAGCATGACCTGTTCACGCACGATTTCCTGCGCGATCACGCGCTCACTTTGATCGGTCAATTCATCGCTCGGATATAACGCCTCACCCACCGGCAACGCGGTGATGATGGTGGCAAGCAGGTCTGGGATATTTTCTCCAGTGCGCGCGCTCACAGGCACGATTTCGCGCTCCGGCAGCAGCACCGCCAGTTGCTCCAGTATGGGGAGCAGCGCGGGCTTGGCCACGAGGTCAATCTTGTTGACCACGACCACAACCGGCCCTCGCGCATCCTTGAGTCGCTGGGCGATATCCCGGTCTCCAGGAAGCAATCCCTGTTGCGCGTCGACGAGGAACAACACCACGTCGGTGTCCTGCAAAACGCCAACGGCGACCTCGACCATGCGTTGATTCATCAAGGAACCACGCGGTCGGTGGATCCCCGGCGTATCAACAAAAATAAGCTGCGCCTGCGGGAGCGTGGAAATGCCGAGCAGACGAGTGCGTGTGGTCTGTGGTTTGGGGGTGACGATGGCGACCTTCACCCCAACAAAAGTGTTCAGCAGGGTCGATTTACCCACATTGGGGCGCCCAACCAAGGCCACGAACCCGCAGCGATACGATGATTCAGGAGATGGAGAAGAGACAGATTGACGTTTCACGATTGATATTTCACGAAGTGGTGGGAGTGCCAAAAACAATCTTGATGACTCGACGACGCCCAACTTGGAGAATTTTCTCGCCTTGCGCGGGGACCTGAAAATCCTGATCGGAGATCACGACTTCATCCAACCGCACCCCCCCCTGCTGCACCAACCGACGGGCTTCACTGGTGGATTTCGCGAACTCGACGGCCTTCATCAGCTGACAAATCCACACGGCCTCCTCTTCGCCCTTCCAGGTAAAGGTTTCAAGGTCACTCGGCAGTTCGCGCCGCTGGAAGCGTTGGGCGAAATCCTCGGCGGCGCTTCCCGCAGCGCCGTCGCCATGAAACCGGGTGACCAATTCCATCGCCAATTGTTTCTTGGCTTCTAACGGATGCACCTGCTCCTCACGAATGGCCTGTAATTGGACGAGAGGCACCGCGCTGAGCAGCTCGTAATACTTGCGCATCAGCGCGTCGGAGATCGACATCACTTTGCCATACATCTCGGAGGGCGGGTCAGTGATGCCAATAAAGTTGCCGAGAGACTTGCTCATCTTCTGGACGCCATCGGTCCCTTCCAGCAGCGGCATCGTGAGAATGACTTGGGGCTCCTGCTCGTACGCACGTTGCAACTCTCGCCCCACCAAGAGATTGAACCGTTGATCGGTGCCACCCACCTCAACGTCGGCTTTCAGCGCCACCGAGTCGTAGCCTTGCATAAGCGGATAGAGCAGTTCGTGGACATGAATCGGGATATTTTCACGAAACCGCTTGGCAAAATCATCGCGTTCAAGTAACCGCGCGATGGTATACTGCCCACACAAGCGAATGATATCCGCGGGAGTTAAGGCATCAAGCCATTCCGAGTTGAACCGCACCTCGGTCCGTTGCGGGTCGAGAATGCGAAACACCTGCTGAGTGTAGGTTTGCGCGTTCTGTTGGATTTGTTCACGCGTGAGCGGTTTGCGTGTTTCAGAACGTCCAGTGGGATCGCCGATCATCGCCGTGAAATCACCAATCAAGAAGATCACCACATGACCCAACTCTTGGAACTGTCGCAGCTTGTTGAGCACCACGGTATGACCAAAATGGAGGTCCGGCGCGGAAGGATCGGCTCCCAGTTTAATCCGCAATGGTTGTCCGCGTTCAAGTTTCCGGCGCAGTTCTTCGAGTGGAATGATGTCCACCGTGCCGCGCTGAATCTCTCGTATCTGTTCGTCTACTGAGCGTGTCATAAATGTCTTGGAAAATAGGTTACGGGGAACGGGGAACGGGAGGGGACAAGAGGCGGGAGACAAAAGAGCGACCGTCCGCAGCTCTTCTTCGAAACCGTTCCCCGAACCCTGTCCCCCGTCCCCCGCCTTCCTATCGAGCAAAGTCCGTCGCCCGGGTCTCACGAATGACCGTGACGCGGATCTGCCCCGGATAGGTCACTTCATTTTCGATCCGTTTGGCGACTTCCCGCGCCAAAAGGTTCGCTTCGCCATCGGTCACGGACGAGGGGTTCACGATAATCCGCACTTCGCGTCCCGCTTGGAGAGCAAACGACTTCTCGACACCAGTGAACGAATTACTAATGGTTTCGAGCGCTTCGAGGCGACGGACATAGCTCTCCAGCACCTCGCGCCGCGCACCTGGCCGTGCTCCAGAGAGCGCATCGGCGGCATCAACAAGTGGCGCCAAGACAGTTTCCGCCTTGACTTCCTCATGATGCGCCGCGATCGCATTCACGATTTTCGCGGACTCACCGTATTTCCGGGCCACTTCGCCCCCAATAATCGCGTGCGACCCTTCGATTTCATGCGATACCGCCTTGCCAATGTCATGCAGCAAGCCAGCGCGGCGGGCTTGCTTCTCATTCAAGCCCAATTCCGCCGCCATCACCCCACAGATGTAAGCGGTTTCAATCGAGTGCATCAGCACGTTCTGCCCGTAACTGTAGCGATACTTAAGCATCCCCACGAGCTTGATGATCTCTGGGTGCACGCCGTGAATGCCCAGTTCCAATACCGCGCGTTGCCCGGCATCGCGCACCGATTCCTCGACTTCTTGTTCAGCTTTTTTCACGACCTCTTCGATACGGCCCGGATGAATACGCCCGTCGGACACGAGGCGTTCAACGGCCACGCGGGCAATCTCACGACGGATGGGACTATGGCTCGAAATGAGCACGGTTTCCGGTGTGTCATCGACAATGAGATCGACACCCGTGGCGGCTTCGATGGCTCGGATGTTTCTGCCCTCGCGGCCAATAATCCGGCCTTTCATGTCGTCGCTCGGCAGGTGCACCACGTAGGCTGTGCGCTCCGACACGAATTCGCCGGAGAGCCGCTCCACGGCGACACTAATAATCTTCTTCGCGCGCCGTTCCGCTTCCTCGCGGGCTTCTTCTTCAATGGTCATAATGCGGCGAACCGCTTCATGGCGGGCGTTTTCGGTCATCTGCTCAATCAGCCTGCGCGTCGCCTCATCGCGCGTCATTCCGGCCACTTTTTCCAATTGCGCGCGGGTCTCTTCGATCAAACGGGCGTAGGACTGTTCCTTTTGTTGCACCGCCTCTTCCTTGCTCTTCAGCCCCTGTTCGCGGCGTGTCAGGTCACTCTCGCGATGTTCCGCCGTTTCCGCCCGTTTCTCCAGTGCCTCTTCACGATTTTGCAGCCGTTTTTCCGTCTGTTGAACATCTCGTTTCCGCTCGCGGATTTCCTTTTCCGCATCCGCCTTCGCCTGGACGATGATATCTTTCGCTTGGACTTCCGCCTCCTTCTTGAAAACTCCGCCTTCTTTTTTCGCCTCCTCTAGGATTAATGCCGCGGTTTGCTCGGCCGAGACAATGAGTTGTTGTTGCTGTTGTTGCCGAAGGAGTGAAAGTGCCCACATCCCTCCCGCACCAGCCAGCATTCCAATAATTAGGAACACTATGGAATCCATGAATATCAACCTCCTTCCAAAACCCCACGGCAGGAAAGTATCAGCTCTACCGCGAGGAGCCTTCCCCCTCTTCAGATATCCTCCTTCGTGAGGAGGGGGCGGACTATTGCTGGAGGAGTTGTACCAGACAGTTTCTTCCCCGGATAGATGGTTTTTCCATCTCTCGGAGAAGAAGATGTCAATCTGTGAGGAAAGGTGGAGGAAAATTGGCCAAGACAGGGGACTATTTAGGAGGAAAAGTGACTGTCCTTTTTCCTATCGCTGACCAAAGGTGCGACAGACGAGTGGGGGGAAATCGTACCGTTGACTCGCTCGGTGTCGTGGGATCTTTCCTCTCGCTCACTCTGTTCAAGACGCAGGAGGATCCTCGCCGCCGCGTATTCTGTCTCCTGGCGATTTTCCTCTTCTCGGCTCATTAATTTGTGATATTCATCCGCGATTCCGAGAGCGGCCATGATGGCGACGCGGAGCGGAATGGTGGCCTTCGTACTCCCCCCGACCTGCCGCATGAAGTGGTCAACATACGCCGCGAGCGACTTGACGTACGTTTCTTCGTCTTCGCTGGTGACCGTGAAAGTCTGACCATAGATTTCAACCTCGATCAGCTTTTTCATCCTCGTACTCCCTCTTTCCCTTCTTCACTATTGGAGATCAAGTCCTTCGAAACGGCTCATCAGCCTTTCGAGAAGTTGCCTCATCTCATTGCGTTCCTGCTCGTATTGCCGCAACCGCTCTAGCAATATCGTGTGTTCGCGGTCGCGTTCACTCAGTCGTGACAAGAGTTCGGTTTTTTCGTGACGTACCTGCTCATAACGAGCAAGAAACCCATCAATTTTTTGTTCCAACAATTTGAGATTTTCGAGTGCCATACTGTAATAATCTGAAGTGAAAGTTGAGATTCACCCTATAAAGCCCTGCTTTCCCTGTCAAGTCAAAGCTCGGTTTCTTCTTGAGAAAATAACGCCTCCACAAACGCTTCCGCTGAAAAATCCTGCAAATCCTCCACTTTTTCCCCAAGCCCAACACAACGGACGGGAATCCCCAGCCGCTCCGTCACCGCCAGGATCATGCCCCCTTTCGCCGAACCATCCATTTTCGCCAGGATAACCCCAGAAAGCGGAAGTATTTGTTGAAAAGCGAGCGCTTGTTGAAGGGCATTCTGCCCGGTGGACGCATCCAAGACCAGCAGGATTTCATGTGGCGCGCCAGCTAATTCGCGCGCCACAATGCGGTGTATTTTCTTTAACTCCTCCATTAACGGACTCTTCGTGTGGAGCCTGCCGGCGGTGTCTATAATCACCACGTCAGTTTTGCGGGCAATCGCCGCCCGAATACCATCAAAAGCCACCGCCGCTGGTGACGCGCCGCTTTGGTGCTTGACAATATCGACGCCGATACGCCCAGCCCAAATTTCCAACTGTTCACTCGCGGCGGCGCGGAACGTATCCGCCGCCACTAGCAGCACTTTTTTCTGCTCGCGAGAGAAGCGCGCGGCTAACTTCGCGATCGTCGTGGTCTTCCCTACCCCATTCACCCCAACCGTGAGCATGACCCAGGGGCGAGATTCACCCACCAGCGGAGCGACGGGAAATTTCCGCAACAGCGCCAGAATTTCTTCCTTGAGATAGCCCCGAAGCGCACTGGCATCTTCCGGTTTGTCGCGCCGACACCGTTCACGCAGCCGCTCAACCAACTGAGTTGTCACCTGGACGCCAACGTCGGCCCCAAGTAACGCCTCTTCCAATTCGGCGAAGACTTCTTCACTAATCGGACGGCGACGGAACAACTCTCCCAAAGGAGTAGTCAGGACACGACGAAGACGTGCGAGGCCACGCCGCCATATCCCCGGTGACTTGATCGGCACCTCGAAATCGGCGGTTTCTTCCGCGAGGTCGATGCTCACTTCTTCTTGCTGAAGTGGGGCAGTCGCCGCCACCTCGGTCGGTTCGGGGGTGAGTTGGGGTTCCAGCTCGACCGCATTCGTATCCGTCGCTGTGGGGAGTGACGGTTTTTTTCGCCAGGGAAGCCATTGCGCCATTACGACATACTCACGGACACGATGGTGGATACGCCAGCCTCTTGCATGGTGACACCATACAAGGTACTCGCCGCTTCCATCGTGCGCTTATTATGGGTGACTAAAATAATCTGAGTCGTCTCGCTCATCTCGCGGACGAGTTGATTGAACCGTCCGACATTCGCATCATCCAACGGCGCGTCCACTTCATCAAGGACGCAGAAGGGGCTTGGCCGAATCAGGAATAACGCAAAGGTCAAGCTCAACGCGGCTAGGGCTTTCTCACCACCAGAGAGCAACTGGAGCGAACGGAGCCGTTTTCCTGGGGGTTGCACCGCGATCTCGACCCCACTCTCGGCCAGATTCTCGGTATCGGTAAGAGCCAGGTGCGCTTTGCCTCCTTCCACGAGGTTGGCGTACACTTCACCGAACTTCGCATCGACCAACTCAAACGTGTCGCGAAACCGCTCGCGGGACTCGCGGTTCAGTTTGGTGATGGTATTTTGCAAGTCCTGCAATGAGTGCTGCAAATCGTGCTCTTGCGTTTTCAGGAACGTGTAGCGTTCCTCTTCTTGCGCGAGTTCCGTGGCGGCACCAGGGTTAACCTCGCCTAACCGGGCAATTTTCTCGCGGAGGTCCTGACGACGCAGTTCCACTTCACCCATTTCACCGGGCAATTCAGGATACTGCTCCAGGACCTCGGCGATCGCGGTCGCGTAGCGCTCTTGGACGGTAGCTTCACCATGCTCGCGAGCCACTCGCTTTTCCGCGCTGGCGATGTCCACTTGCGCCTTCTCTTCTTGGACGCGAGAGTGCGTCGCGCGCAGTTGCTCCAGCCCCGCTTCCGTGGCGCGACTCTGCTCCCGTAAACGCACGCATAGAGACTGTTTCATCGCGAACGCTTCCACGGCGAGGGCAAGGTCAGCTTCGTTTTGCACCAACAGTTCCGCCAACTCCGTCAGACTGCCCCGCACGCGCTCAATTTCCGCGCTCGCCGTTTGTACATCTTTATGACAGAGGGTGTGTCGGTCGGTGAGTTCGCGTTGTCGATCTTGCATGCGGTTGCGTTGCCCACGTATCCCTTCAAGTCGCTCCCTGCGTTCCGCCGCGCGCACGCGCACTTCATCACTCAACACACGTTGGCGCTCGACCCCAACTTTCACTTCCGCGACGGCTTCTTGCGCCGCGGTCAAGGCCGCTTCACGTTCGACGCGTTGAGTTTTCCCCGTCGCCTCCTGCGCTTCGCGCTGGGCGATCTCTTGCCGTAACGTCTGCATCTCACTTTCCAGGGTCTGTTGTTCGTAGGTCACGCTTTCATACTTATCCAACAAACGCCGGTGCTCACCTTCAAGTTTCCCCGCTTCCCGCTGGAGCGCTTCGCTCTCTTGCCCCAGGCTACGCGCTTCCGTTTCGAGTAGGGTGATTTCTCCCTCAATCTCTTGCTGTTTCTTCTTGATCTCTTGTCGTTGCAACACCAGCGCGGACACCACGCCCTCATGTTGCTGCCGCGCGTCTCTGAGATCGCGGATTTCACGCCGTCGTTCGAGCAAGGCTTCTTGCGCCGACCCGCCGCTCCCTCCGCTGATGATCCCTTGCGCGGTAATCACCTCACCATCACGCGTGACAAAAGTGTGGTGCACATCGCTCTGTTGCCACAGTGACATCGCACTGCGCAAGTCGGGCACCAGGACCGCGTCACCCAACAACGTCTCCGCCACTTCACGATAGCGGGAATCCACCGTCACCAAGTCAATCAAAAGCGAGGTCCCCTGCCCCACCGTCTGGACACTGAATGCGGCATGACCATTCTGGCCGTTGGTGTGGTGGCCGTTGCCATGTGGGCCATGCCCGTTCTGGCCATGCCCATTACCGGTCAATCGTTTCGGATTAAGCGGGATAAAACTGCCACGTCCAGCCTGGGTACTGCGCAGATATTCCACCGCGGTGAGCCCGTTGGCGGCATCGGCGACCATGACGTATTCGAGTTTATCGCGTAGCACCGCCGCCACGGCTCGCTCGTATTCTTGTGGCACATCGACCATCTGCGCCACCACGCCATAAATCCCGCTCTCGGCCGCTCCATCCGCGCTCGACAATTCCACCATCCCCGCCATGATCGACCGCACCCCTGGTGAGTAATGATCGTAGCCTTGTTCCAGTTCTTCGAGGGTGGCGAGACGCGCGCGGAGTTCCGCTTGTTTCGCCCAGGCCGCGGTCAATTCCGCATCAATTTGCTCGCCGGTGGTCCGTGTTTCCCGCAACCCATCACGCATTTCCGCGCGTTGCCGCTGGCCGACGGTCAACCGTTCTCGAATCGCCGCCGCACGGCTTTGCACGGTGGTCAGCGTCAATTCGGTCTCCGCGCGCAACTGTCCTACTCGCTCGGTCTCGCGCGCCAAGGTCTGGAGCCGTTGCTCGACCTCGGACGCACGCCGCCGAGCATAACTCAACGCATTCTGTAACTGCGCTTCTTGCGTGAGCAGATTGACAATGTCCGACTTGATC
>JABFSC010000397.1 GCA_013140885.1 Deltaproteobacteria bacterium
GACTGTACGAATCCAGCACCTGAAACTCTCGCGGCGAATTAACTCGACGCAGCGGGTGGTGGCAGGGGCGGTAATGGCGCTCATTGTCGGTGGACTCATCGCCACTCAGACTCCTTTCTTTTCCCCACTCCGCACTCCACACTCCGCAATCTGGAAGCGCTGCCGCTGCCCGACAAGCCCTCCATCGTCGTCCTTCCGTTCGTCAACATGAGCGATGATCCAAAGCAAGAGTACTTCAGCGATGGCATTACTGAAGATATCACTAGTGACCTGTCCCGCATTGCTAGCCTCTTTGTCATCGCCCGCAACTCCGCGTTCACGTACAAAGGCAAGGCGGTCAAGGTCCAAGACGTGAGTCGAGAGATGGGCGTGCGTTATGTCTTGGAAGGCAGCGTGCGCAAGGCCGACAAGCAAGTGCGGATCACCGCGCAGTTGATCGATGCCACGACGGGAGAGCATCTCTGGTCACAGCGCTACGACCGTCCACTTACAGACATCTTCGCTCTCCAAGACGAGATTGTCCAGAAGATTGTCACCACACTGAAGTTGCAGCTCGCATTGCAGGAGCAAGGAGTCCTGGCGCGCAAAACCACCAACAACCTGGAAGCCTATGATTATTACTTGCGAGGAATGGAATCCTATGAGCGTCGTACGAAAGAAGCCAACCTCCAGGCGCGACAAATGTACGAGCGAGCCGTTGCCTTAGACCCGGCGTACGCCGAAGCATACGCGAGACAGGGGTATACCTACTATGTCGAGTGGTTCTTTCGCTGGAGTACGAATCCCCCGCAGACTTTAGAACGAGCATTTGAAGTGGCGCAACAGGCCCTTGCCCTGGACGACTCCTTGCCTGCGGCCCATTCGCTTTTGGGCACCGTTTATGCGCAGAAAAAGCAGTATGACCAAGCTATAGCTGAGGGTGAGCGGGCCATCGCCCTTGATCCCAACAACGCGGACAGTTACCAGCGGCAGGCCGATGTGCTGAGCTTCTCAGGCAAGCCAGAGGAAGCCGTGCGGTTGGTCGAACAGGCCATGCGTCTCAATCCCCGCTATCCCGTGTTGTATTTAGTCGCGGTGGGCTGGGCCTATACCATGTCAGGGCGCCATGCCGAGGCCATTACTGCACTGAAGGCCGCTCTCTTACGGAATCCGAATTATTTCGCGGCTTCCTTTTGGCTGGCTGGCAGCTACGTGTGGCAGTGGGCCTCGCAACTGAGTCTGGACCCCCAGACCTTGGAGCGAGGATTGGAGGCGGCGCAACGGGCTGTGGCCTTAAATGACTCGTACTGGGTGGCCCATTGGTTCTTAGGTTTTGTCTATCTGCACCAACAGCGATATGACCAAGCCCTGCTGGAGATGGAGCGGGCCATTGCCCTCGAGCCCAACGAGGCTGGGAGCCATGCGTTGCGGGCGGAAGTACTGAGTCGGGTCGGTAGGTCGGAGGAAGCTCTGGGGGCGGCAGAAAAGGCGTTGCGCCTGAAGCCCATTATGGTGGACGTCCACTTACACTACATCGGTACTGCGTATTATCTGGCCGGGAAGCCTGAGGAGGCCATTACCCCCTTGAAACAATTTCTCACTCACTACAGTATTCTCGGCGCCCATCTGACCTTGGCGGCGGTCTACAGCGAGTTAGGCAAAGAAGCAGAGGCTCGAGCCGAGGCGGCGGAAGTGCTACGGCTCAATCCCAAGTTCTCGCTGGAAGTGCACAAAGAGCGTACCCCGATCAAGGACCCGGCAATGTTGGAGTGGCACATTGCGGCGTTGCGTAAAGCCGGATTGAGGTGAGTACATTGTCGAGCAGGCGGAGGAGTTATCAACAGCTACTCACTCATCTCGTACTGAAGTCGTTCCGTACATTTCATCAGACTTGACGACAGTTTCACGGATGCCGTAATCTTGGCTCATCATAAGAATGCGATTAGCTTTCGAGGACGCTATGGAAACCCTTCTCATCGAGATTCCCGAAAATATTACTGAACATCTGCGTCTCCCGCCGCGTAATCTGAAACAAGAATTAAAGAAAGAGTTCGCTATTCACTTGTATGCCGAAGGGCTCCTTCCCGAGGCAAGTGCCTGCGCTTTGGCTGGCATGACTCGGCTTGCCTTTGCACGGCTTCTCGGCGAGCGACAGATTCCTATTTGCTATACCTCTGAAGACCTTGAGCAAGACTTACAAACCCTCCGTACCCTCCCATGAGTACCGTTTGTAACACCAGTCCGATCAGTAACCTGATTCAAATTGATGCTCTGCCTTTGCTTGGGCAGTTGTTTACGCAAATCACTATACCGCCAGAGGTAGCAGAAGAATTGGATGCAGGAGCTGATATTCTTGGACAATGGCGCGAAGCTCCAGGCGCAACAGTAATAGAAGTCGTACCCGTCACAAGTAGAGACCTCATCAGAGAATTGTCTAGCACACTTCACGGAGGCGAGTCCGCTGCGATTGCACTCGCGTTGCAAGCTGGAGGAGCACTTCTCATCATCGACGAGGTGGACGGGCGCAAGGCTGCGACTCGTCTCGGGCTCAAAGTGGTTGGCACGGTTGGTATTCTGCTGCGAGCAAAAGAGCAACAGCTCATCGAGAAAGCTGAACCCTACCTGCAAGCGTTACGCTCCAAGGCTCATTTTTGGTTGAGTGACAAACTCTATACGCATGCGTTGGAGTTGGCGGGAGAGTGACAGAGGCACTGAGTGAGTAGGATGGGTTGAGACCCACCCTACGAGACTTGCCATCATCGGGGATCGTAGACACAAGCTCTCACGCTTGAGTCATGCGCGGTTGACAGCTCAGTAACCTTGGCCGAATAATCCGTATTCATGAGCGACAACACCAGCGGTGCGGTGCCCACGGAAACGCGGCGGTTGGCCGCGATCATGTTTACCGACATCGTCGGCTTTAGCCGTCAGATGGGCGCGGATGAAGCCCGGATGTTGCGGTTGCTGGAGGTGCATAACCAGCTCATTCACCAAGCAGTGACGACGCATCATGGCACCGTCATCAAGACCGTGGGCGATGCCTTCCTGGTCGATTTCCCCTCTGTTGTCCACGCCGTGCAGTGCGCCCAAGAGATTCAGGCGCAATTGCGGATACACAACACTAAGCAGGAGAAAGCCGAACAGATTCATATCCGCATCGGCATTCATCTCGGCGACATCGTGCAGAAAGATGGGGATGTGTTTGGTGATGGGGTGAACCTCGCCTCTCGTCTCCAGGACCTCGCGGAGCCGGACACCGTCTGTATCTCTCAGGTGGTGTATCAAGAAGTGAGCAAGAAACTGAACCTGGGCACGCTAGTCTCCTTGGGCAAGCCCAAGCTGAAGAACATTGCGGAGCGGTTTGCGATCTATGCCTTGTTGCCTGAGTCCCCCAAAGGATTGCGGCAACGATTGCAAGTGCAGCACTTGAAGTTTTCCTGTTGGGTACGCCCTGTGCCCCTCGTGGCGATGGCCGGGCTAGTGCTGGTCGCGATTTCATTCGGCACTGCCCACTATTTTCCCGTTCTTGTCCCTCACACCCAGCCCCCAGCCCCTAGCCCC
>JABFSC010000517.1 GCA_013140885.1 Deltaproteobacteria bacterium
GCATGCGCCAGCACCGGCAGCCCATGACTCAACGCTTCCTGGTACGCGATGCTGTACCCTTCTGGACACGAGGGCATCGCGAACACATGGCTGGCGGCTAGACAGTCGCCTACCTCGGTCTGACTGAGCAACCCACGCAACCGCACCTGCTCCCCCCAACCCTTGGCCGCAATGTGCCGCCGCACCTGGCGCACATAGACGGGATCGCGCTCCACGCTGCCGAGTACGGTCAGTTGCCACGCTGTGGCCGGAACGTATTGCAGGACCTCAAGCAGGAGGTGCAGTCCTTTCAGGGGGATGAGGTTCCCCACAAAAATGATCTTGAGTGGCCCCGGCCGCTGGGCACGCTCGACAATCTGCGTCGGCGTCAACGCGACGTGGAGGTGACTCCCCGCGGGGTGGGCAATGGCACCGGGTGGAAGAGTGCCAAGCAACGCACGGACGCGGTCGGCGATATGGCCGTTCGCGTAAATACACCCGTCCACGGTCGCGAGATACCGGCGTTCCACCCATCGGTAAAAACCCTGTTGCCACACCGGCCACTGCTGACTGCTGCGCAGCAGGTGGATGAGCGCGACAATCGGCGTCTGGACGACGCGGCGTACGCGGCGGTTGAGCTGGAATACCGACGGATGGATCAGCTCATCTTGCACGATCACGGTGAATTCTCGATCTTGCATACGGTCCAAGAGATGCCGCGAACCATTATCCATCAGACTCCGCCCGTAGGAGCGCCAGGGCAAAGGGATGATGGTCACGTCATGCCCGCGCCGTCGCAGCAGTTCCACCAGCTTGCGGTCATACAGAAAGCCGCCGGAGACCTCATCTAGGCTCCCGTAGATGACAAGCGCGATGTGCATAGTGCCAGACGTTGTGTCCGCTATAGAGAAAATACCCCAAGATCCGGAGCAACGCTTACGGGTTCCTTCCCCCCCGGAGGCGGAAGGTCAGGAAGGGGGTGCGCACCTTGGCAGCCAGCACTATATCTCAGCTTTCACCCCCATCTTAATCTTCCCCCTCTGAGGGGGAAGAGAAAAACAGGCAATGACCCGATATCTTGGTGTCGCTTCCCTATGAGTGAGCTTCTCAACCGGACACCTGCCCCGTGCTCTCGCTCAAGTCCCCGGTATACGTCACCCACGCCTGGGGGGATTCGGTCAGCGTGATGCGCATCGATTGTAACCCCTGGACACCTACCGGCACTTGCGGGTGAACGATGAGGCGCTCTTTGAGGCGGTCAAAAATATAGCGGGCGAGTACCTCCGTGGTGGTGTTGAGGCCCCGCAGCTCCGGCATGTCATCAAGATTCATATATTTCAGCGGTTGGAGCACCGCATGCAACAGCTCAATCGCCAGCCCGATATCCACCACGATGCCGTTGGCATCGAGCTGCGCGGCGCGCAACTCGAAATCCACGATGTAGGTGGCCCCGTGCAGGCGCTGCGCCGGGCCAAACACCGCTCCGCTTAGTGAATGGGCAACCATGATGTGATCACGTACTGTCACGCTATACATTGTTTTCTTCTCCTTCCTGGGCATAAGCGACAAGATAGGCGAGGCTCTCGGACTGAGGCCCGGCGAGTTGCTCGAACACGCGTGGTAAATCCGCGAAGGGCACGGTATGAGTCAGGCAGGCGTCGAACGCGGGACGCCGTAAGAGATCGAAGACCAACGCTTTGCGCCGCTGAGTGTCCCACCGTGGTCGTTGCGCCGGGGAGATGGTCGCCACTTGCGAACTGATGATCCGCTTGCGCTGGTTGTGAAACGTGCCGCCAAGCTGCACCGTCACGGGCCGCGTGCCGTACCAGCTCAGTTCCACCACCCGCCCCTCAAACCCTACGTGGTCCAGCGCCACCTGCAACCCCGCGCTCGACGCGCTGGCATGAATAGCCAGGTCAAAGACCGGTTCGAGTTCTTCGACCGGCACGGCGTGCAAGCCCATCGCGGTCGCCAGACGCTGCTTCGCTGGGGCCGTATCGACAACAGTAAGCTGGACCCCCGGTATCTCCTGCAACAACCGGGCGACCAGCGCCCCCACTACCCCAAAGCCAACGACCAGGACCCGCTCACCCAGGCAGACCTGCGCATCCCAGAGGACATTGACGGCGGTTTCCAGATTACTCGCCAGCGTGGCGCGGCGCGGGGGGACATCGGGTGGCAATGGATACACATCGTCGCACCGCACCACACAGCGGTCTTGATGGGGGTGCAACACATGCACCAGTCGCCCACGTAACGATGCGGGACCGGCGCTGACCCTCCCGACCAGGGAATAGCCATATTTTACGGGGAACGTAAAATCCCCTTCCATGTACGGACACCGCATGTCCTGGGCCAGAGTGGTCGGCACCTGTGCCCTATACACGAGACGTTCCGTGCCTGGGCTTACCGCCGAGAACAGCGTGCGGATTTCGCACCACCCCTCCGTCACCGGTGGTACCGAAGCGGACATGATGGCCGCTGTCTCACGGCTGGGAAACCAGAGGGCCGATGCGTCCGCCATACGCTCCTCCTACGCCGGGGCGTGTTGCAATGCCCCGATGAAGAGCATGCCGTCATCCACGGGAACAAACGTCTGGGCGGTGAATCGCAACGATTCCGCGGCCTGCTGAATGCGCGGCATGGCGAAGGCATTGAGCCCGGAGCCGAAGATCACTGGAGCAATGTGAAGCTGCACCACATCAAGCGCGCGCTCGTGCAAGAAATAGGAGGTGGTGCGCGCCCCGCCTTCGATATACACGGAATGAATGCCGCGCTGATACAACGCCGCGAGGATAGCGGCGCAGGAAATCAGGCCGTTGTGACAGGCGAGCTGGACAATCTCCACCCCTTCCTGGGGAGCGAGTGACCGCGCGCTCAGTAAACAAATCGGCGCCGTGCTCACCTGCTTCAAGTAATCGAGGTGTTCAAACATCGAGCCCAGCATGATGCGCGTCGGGTTCGTGCCCGGCACATGCCGGACGGTGAGTTGCGGCTTGTCGCGGGCGAGAGTCCTGGCACCGATCAAAATGCCATCACACAAGGCCCGCATGCGGTGGGCATGGACCAAGTTCGCGGGATTGCCAATCCACTTGGAATCCCCGGAGATGGTAGCGATCTTGCCATCCAGGGACTGCGCGAAATGACTGACGGCGAAGGCGCGTCGCCACTGCTTGGCGTGCATGGACGCGAAGCAATAGGGAGCATAAACGCGCACCAGCTCCCCTAATGCATCCGGCCCAGTGGCGGGGGTACAGGGTTCACACGCCGTGAGGTCACGCAAGCGATAGCGGGCCCCACTGCCGGGGACAGCCTCAAGCCACAGAGGGCACTGCGGATTGACCACCAAGGTCACGGTGTCGCAGTCCGCGCACGGCTCCACCGGCGCATTGACCCGTATCGCACCGTGGGCACCGATGCGGAGCGTACAGTAATGGATCGGCTGGCTATACGCTTTCACCGCCACGACGAGCGCGCGGAGCGCCGCCCAGCCGTGCTGGAGCATTTCGGCCATCTGACCTCCTTCTCCAGTACCCAAATTCTCCTCCCCAAGCATACCCGACGTTCTACCCTTCAGACGCCGGGGGTCAAGTCCCTGATTCCCGTCCACTCGATAATTGTTTTTGACAATCCTCATGAACCCAGTTATAAGCCCCAACAGGTTTTACGGCTTGAGGGCTCTCTCCTCCGTGAGAAAGGAGTTCAGTATGATTGCAAACAAGCAGTTTCCTCTCCACACCCGTAGCCGTCAGCAACGCGCGGTTTTTTTCCCGCGCGCCGGTCATGTCGCACTCTTGTTGCTGATGGTCGCCAGTCCTGCCGCGCTGGCGCAGACCGGGCCTCCGTTTACCGAACCCCCGCGCCTGTGCCCGGTCAAGAAGTCGGCCACCAACGTCCTTGACGTGACCCTCCAGGTCCAGAGTGTCCCGTACACGCGCGCCGACGGGACCAAGATGCAGATACGAGCCTATAGTCTCACCCCTGGCGACGGCTGGCAGTATTGCGATGGGCAGAAGCGACCGATCGTGAACCCGCAGATCCCTGGGCCGACGTTCCAATTACGCAAGAGCACGGAAGGCAAGATGGATGGGGACGTCTTCAAAATGACCCTCGTCAATAAGCTGCCGGTCGATGCCTCAGGCCATGCCAACCACGCCTGTAACCCGATTCGTGATTTCAGTCAGTCCGTGACGATACAGCCAGGCCAGACTTGTGACGCCACCTCGTTTCCGTCATTACCGACGCAAATGCCAGCGTGTTTCCACGGCGACAACGTGACCAACTTCCACTACCACGGCTTCCATGTTTCCCCTCAGTTTCATCAGGACTTTGTGCTCCTCAATCTGTACCCTGAAGGCTCGCAGGGTGTCTCCAAGGACGATTCCAATGCCGTCGGGAGTTACGCGTATGCGCTCGACCCACTCCCCTACAGCCAGGCTGAAGGTACGCACTGGTACCACCCCCACAAGCACGGCTCGACCACACTGCAGGTCCTGAACGGAATGGCGGGCACCTTCCTCATCACAGGCCCTTTCGACGATTGGCTAAAGGGTCAATTCACCGGCGGCCTGACCGATCGCGTCATGGTCATCCAGCAGATCTCTCAAGAAGTGAACTTCTTTTCCGCAACTCCCCCAGTCGGTTTCACCAGTACCCCCAGTGACCCCAAGATTCCCAGTGATCCCGCCAATCCCGCGCAATGTCCAGCGAATGCCACGAGTGGCTGTACTTGTCAGGTGACGTTTAACGCGCCCGCCTTCTCCCTGCCGACCCTCGTCAATGGCCAGATCAATCCGGTGGTCACCATGCGGTCGGGGGAAATCCAGCGGTGGCGCTTCGTCAATTCCATGGTGCAAATCGGCGGCTTACTCAAGATCGGCTTTGATCCAGGGTTTGAGGTCAAACAGATCGCCCAGGACGGCGTTCAGTTCTCACCGGAGAACTATAAAGCGCAGCCACTGCTCAGTACGGCCTGGTTCGTGCCAGGACAAGCGACGCAGGTCCTGACCAATGCCAACTTGGCGCCCGGGAACCGCGTCGATTATCTGGTCAAAGCGCCCACGGTCACCAAACGGCAATGTTATGAGAATCAACAGGTCTCGGTCGGCGCGGTGTCCGATGTCGTTCGTCAGCGGCGCCCGCTCCGGGCCTCGGCCCCCACGGAGCTGCTGACCGTGTGTGTTGAGCCCAGTCCGCAACCACCAATGCAATTCCCTGCCACGTGGCCTGCCATGCCGTCCTTCCTGGCGAATATTCCCGCTCAGGCTTCCGCGCACCCGGTGGCATTCAGCATGACGGGGCCCGATGGGAAAGCGACAACGGCGGGAGATCCGCATAATAATTTTTATATTGACAACGTGCAGTACTGCCCCAATTGCGCCAACCAGACGATGACCCTGGGGACCGCGTATGAATGGCTCATTACCAACGATTCAACTCCGCAGCACCCGTTCCATATTCACACCAACCCTCATCAGTTGGCGGAGCAGGGGTTCATGGACACCAGCACCTCCCCGAGTACCCCGGTGGCGGTACAAAAGTATGCCTCACCGATATGGGAGGATACGATCGCCCTGGCTAGCCTGGGACAATGTTGGAACATCCCGGCGGGTCCAATCTGGGACCAGAACGATGCCCTGGATAAGTGTCCGAAGGTTTGCAGCGGCGTAAACACGAAGTTGCAGTGGAAAGGCAACTGGGTCACCACGGTGGCGGGAAAGGAGTCGGTCTGCGTCTGCTGTGCGCCGGACACAAGCCCTGGGTACACGCGAATCCGCCAGCAACCCACCGACTTCACCGGCGAATTCGTGCTGCACTGCCACATCCTGGGGCATGAAGATCGCGGCATGATGCAGAACGTGCAAGTCGTCTGTCCCGCGCCAAACGAGAACTCCTTCGGGAAGCCGAAGGCCGGACAAGCGGAATGCGTACCGGACAACTACACCCCCGCGGCGCCTCAGTGTCCCGATCGCTACAAGACGAGCGACCAGTGTCCGGCTTCGTGACGACGAGAGGAACGGGGGGCTGGTCGCGTCACGGAAGAAGATCGGGAATGGGCGCGACGAAGAGGAAATGTAGCAATTGTCCGATGCTACGCTCCGGCTCAGCGCGCCGTCGCGCGCCGTAGCCGGTCCATGATCGCCCGGCCAAGTCCCTGCTCAAGAACAGGCTCGACAAGCACAGCATCAAGTCCCGCGGCATCAAGACGGCGGAGCGCGGCAAAAAGATGCGCGGCGGCTTCCGTCAAATTGCCATCCTGGGAAAGAACTTCCGTCACTGCATACCCAACAACGTGCGGATGCGGTTTGAACAGCAAGAGGCCAATGCGGGCCCCCTCAGCGGGACAAGGGATGGGCTCTCCAGGAACAAGCAATCGCAATCTCACATGCGGGGCATAATGAGACAGTAAGGTGCCAGGAGAGCGGGCGTCGGCTTGTGACGGGGACGCGAAGGCGACTGGTCCAATGACCGCTTCAATGGCTTCGACGGCAACTCCGCCAGGGCGCAGAATCACCGCTTGCTTTTCCGTCAGCGCGCACACGGTGGACTCGACCCCAACCGTGCACGGTCCACCGTCGAGAATCAGCGGCACGGCGTGCCCAAGCAATTCTTGCACGTGCAGGGCCGTCGTCGGACTCACGTACCCAAACGGATTGGCACTGGGCGCGGCAATCGGAATTTGTGCCGCTCGCAAGAGCGCCAACGCCACCGGATGCGCGGGCACACGGATCGCCACGGTATCCAGCCCAGCCGTCACTAAATCTGGAAGGTTGGACCGTTTCCGTAGCACCAGCGTCAGCGGCCCTGGCCAGAAATGCGTCATCAACGCCACCGCGCGCTCGTCGATGTCCGTGGCATACAACGCCACCGTGTCTTGATCGGAGACGTGCACGATCAGTGGGTCAAAGTGCGGGCGGTTCTTGATAGCGAACACTTGAGCCACCGCGCGTTCCTTGAGCGCATCGGCTCCCAGGCCGTAGACCGTTTCGGTGGGGAACGCGACCACTTCGCCCGCGCGCAGGAGAGCCGCGGCGGTCGCGATGGCTTGGGGGTCGGTGCCTGACAGCAGTTGTGACATGGGAGAAGCAGCAAATCAAAAGGCAAAAATTAAAAAGCAAAAATGGGCGGAGAAGAATTGATTCTTTTTTATTTTTGCCTTTTGCCTTTTGCCCTTTGATTTTTGATTTCTTCCTCGAAGCTACTCCAACGTAAGATACGTATAACTCCCCAACGCCGCATCATACTCGCGTAGCAACTGGTTGCCCCACTCCGGCTTGAGGTTCTCACGCGCGACGCCCTCGAAGACCCGAGCACGGAACTCGGCCATCAGGTCCTCTTTCTCGTACCCGAACACCTTCAGCACGCCCTCGATTTTGTGACCCGGCGTGATCTTGGTGATGTGACAACTCCCCTTCCCGTCCGCGACCACGAAGACATCATGCACATGGCCAAATAAGTTGTGATAGTCGCCCATCACATCCTGATAGGCCCCCGTGAAAAAGACTCCAAGGTAATACGGCTCCCCGTTGAGCGAGTGCAGTTCCAGCGCTTCCTTGACATCACGCAGATCAATGAAGTTATCAATCTTCCCATCTGAGTCACACGTTAAGTCCGCCAGGTAGCCCTTGCGGTCCGGGGCTTCGTTCAGTCGATGAATCGGCATGATGGGGAACAGTTGGTCAATCGCCCACGAGTCCGGCACTGATTGGAAGACCGAGAAGTTGCAGATGAACTTACGTGACAGCATCCGCTCCACATCCTCGAACTCCTCCGGCATGTGTTTGGCCAACTTGGCGAACTTTGTCGCCCGCTCACACACGCCCCAGAACAGCTCTTGCCCCAATCCACGATCCTCAAGCGAGAGATAGCCAAGATTAAACAACGAAAACATCTCGTCACGTCGCTCCAGCACGTCGTGATAATACTCGCGATAGTTCTTGCCGTTGATGCCCGAGTAGAGGTCGTACATTTCCTGGATGATTTGCGGCTTACCCTCGCTGTTGGTCACCCGAATCGGCCCGTTGGTGAGCGTCAACTCATTCACCACATTGAACACCAGGATCGCATGCGGACCGGCCACCATGCGACCATTCTCGGTTAGCACAATGGGCTCCTGCACATCCTCGTTGTCGCAGACTTCCTTGATCGAGTAGACCACGCCGTTCGCGTACTCTTGCACCGAGTAGTTCACGCTCGACTCGGAATTGGTACGCGACCCGTCATAATCAAGCCCCAAGCCACCGCCGACATCGAGATAGTCGAGATTCGGACACGTCTTACGCAGCTTGGCGTAGACCCGTGCGGCTTCCTTGACCGCTTCCTTGATGCGCTTCACGTCGGTCACTTGCGAGCCGATGTGAAAGTGTAACAAGCGGAGACAGTCGATCCAGCGCTCCTCGGTCAGGGTGTGAATACACTTGAGGAGGTCGGTGGTCGTGAAGCCAAATTTCGAGAGGTCGCCGCTCGACTTTTCCCACTTGCCACTGCCACGCGCGGAGAGTTTCAAGCGCAGCCCCAGGAACGGACGAATCTTCATCTTCTTGCTCAGCTCCATCACCATGCGCAACTCAAACAGACTCTCCAGCACGATGAAGACTTTCTTGCCGATCAATTTCCCCAACAGCGCCAGGCGCAAATAGGCTTCATCCTTCGCCCCATTACAGATGATGGGCGACTCCGGGTTCTTCGTCATCGCCAAGGCCACCGTCAGTTCCGCCTTGCTGCCCACTTCGATCCCCAGGTTATAGCGGTCGCCAAAGGCGAGGACCTCTTGCGCCACTTCTTTCTTCTGGTTGACCTTGATCGGAAAGATCGGGGTGTACTCGCGTCGATACCCGTACTCTTCGATGGCGGACTTGAAAGCCATGGCCAATTTCTTGATCTGATAGTCAAGCAACTGCGGGAAGCGCAGCACCACCGGCGTCGTCAAGCCGCGCTGCTGGACCTCGGTGATAATATCCTTCAACGCCACCGGCGTGCCGCGCGTGCCCTCGAAGGTAAGCACCAATTCGCCATCGCGGTTGACATCAAAGAATTCGCTGCCCCAGTTACGCACGCCATACAGTTCCGTCGTCTCTTCCACGGCGTTGCGCGGCGAGGCCGGACGCGGCGTACGCACGCGCTTTCCACCGGCGATAGCGGCTACTGGACGGCCTGTTTTGGTTTCGCGTGCTATTGCTCTTGCTGCTCTCATGGATACACGTACCCTCTCGAAGTCAATTCATTCGGTGTGATCGGACCCGCGCCGTATGAGGTTATACCGCTCTACACGTGTCGCGTGTGGAGCAATCGAGAAACCCGGATCGCCAAAGTGAGGACAAGGAACAGGGGCGGATAAGAAAGGTCGCGCGCATCGCGCTCTCGCGAAGAGCCGTGCGCGTGATGGGTGCGAAGAATTGGGTGCTCAATGGTGATCGTTCCGCCTCTGTCAGGAAAGAATTTTTCTCTATATAAGACCTTTGTCCCGTGCTGTCAAAAGGATGATGTGTTTTCCCCGTCTTTTCCCCTACGGCCTTTAGCCTGTAGCCTTTTCTCTCTTTTGACTTTCGTGTATTGATCTGTCACTTTTTCCGCCGTCCTCGCAGACAGAGTCAAAAATGATGATCGCCGACCCAACCCCAGCCAGTCTGGGCTACCGCATGCCCGCCGAGTGGGAACGCCATGAAGCGACCTGGCTCGCGTGGCCACACAATCCGAACACGTGGCCGGGAAAATTCGCTCCGGTCCCGGACATCTACGTTCAGATGGTCCGCGCGCTCTATCAACAGGAACGCGTGCACATCTGCATCAACGATGCCGAGTCCGCCGTGCGCGTGCGTGGATTGCTCCGCACGGCGGGAATCGATTTCAGCAGCACCATCCAGTTTCACGAAATTCCAACCAACGATACCTGGGCCAGGGATCATGGCCCCATCTTCCTCACCCGCTCGCGTGAAGGAAAAAGTGAACTCGCGGCCACGGACTGGATTTTCAACACGTGGGGCCAGAAGTATGGCCCGTGGGACTTGGACGATGTGGTTCCACAAAAGATCGCCGCCATGTTCGAACTTCAGTGCTTCATCCCCGGTATCGTGCTGGAAGGAGGGTCCATTGATGTCAATGGCCACGGGACGCTACTCACCACGGAATCCTGCCTGCTGAACCCCAACCGCAATCCGTCGCTCAGTCGCGTGGACATTGAAGAGTATCTCCGCGCTTATCTCGGCGTCACGCACATTCTCTGGCTCGGTGACGGGATCGTGGGAGACGACACCGATGGTCACATCGACGACATCGCGCGCTTCGTCAATCCGACGACAGTCGTCTGCGCGATCGAAGATGACCCCGCCGATGTCAACTATCGCCCGCTCCAAGACAATCTGCGGCGGTTACAAAGCATGAAGGACCAGCAGGGGCGACCCCTTCATGTCGTACCCCTGTGTATGCCCTCACCCGTTGAGTATGAGGGAAATCGTCTCCCGGCCAGCTATGCTAATTTTTATATCGCCAATGACACGGTGTTGGTGCCGACGTATGATTGTCTCAATGACCAACGGGCACTGACCACCCTGCAAGAACTCTTTCCCCTGCGCCAGGTGGTGGGAATCCCCTGCACGGATTTAGTATGGGGCCTCGGCGCGATTCATTGCGTGACCCAACAACAACCCGCCGCGTATTAGCGCGACAAGAACGAACGCGCAACGCTCGGCACCGCTGAATCATGGTCGCTCGAAAACCATCCCCTCTCAAAAGGAGTCCTCACTCACCCATGACTGTCGCTCAACACCTGCGCTGTTTCCTCTTGTCCTGTCTGCTTTTTGGCTTCGTGGTCTTTCTCAGTGGGCCACGGATAGCGCTGGCGCAAGACGGCAGCCGCCGGAGTCCCGTCGTGCTGGCGGTCGAGAAAGCGAGTCCAGCGGTGGTGAGCATCTTCTCTGCGCAAGAAGTCGAACGACAAGAAAATCCGTTCAGCGGCAACCCATTCTTTGACGACTTCTTCCGCGATTTCTTTGAGCCGTTTCCTCAACGACGCACCGAACGCAGCCTGGGCTCAGGAGTCGTCATCCGTCCAGATGGATACATTCTCACCAACGAGCACGTGGTGTTACAGGCGGGTACCGTCCAGATTCAACTCGCCGATGACCGCAAACTGACCGCGCGGCTGGTCGGTGCCGACTCCGACTCCGATCTCGCGGTGCTCAAGGTGGATGAAGCCAAGTCCTTGCCGCATCTGCCGCTGGGCACCTCGGACGACCTGCTGATCGGCGAGACCGTCATCGCCATTGGTAACC
>JABFSC010000242.1 GCA_013140885.1 Deltaproteobacteria bacterium
GCACGACCGCGCCCATTTCTAAGTCATCCGTTACGACCACGCCGTTATAGTGCATCTGCTGACGTAGCAGCCCGGTGATGATCTTGGACGAGCTGGTGGCCGGAAATTCTGGGTCGAGCGCGGGATAACGCACATGCGCGGTCAGCAGCATCTCAATCCCTTCACTAATGGCTTGCTGAAACGGGTACATGTCGATACGGCTTAGTTCTTCTTGACTGCGGTCGTCTTGCGGCAGGTCCTCGTGTGAATCCATCCACGTGCCGCCATGCCCAGGAAAGTGCTTGCCACAAGCAATCACACCGCTCTCGCGCAGCCCGCGCATCAATGCGCGCCCGAACAGCGCCACCTGATACGGGTCCGAGGAGAAGGCCCGATCTCCAATCACCGTGTTGGCGGGATTCGTCAGCACATCAAGTACCGGCGCGAAGTCGAGGTCGATGCCCACTCTGCGTAATTCATGGCCCATCGCGAGACCGACTTGATACGCGAGTGTCACCGACCCTGTCTGTCCAATCCGCATCGCCGGTGGAAAGTGGGTGAACGGTGGGCTGACACGATGCACCCGCCCACCTTCGTGATCGAGCGCCACCAAGAGTCGGTGCGAAGCAAACAACGAGTGCAGCTCCGAGCACAACACGGCCAAGGCGGCTGGGCCAGTATAATTGCGGCGAAACAGCACCACTCCACTGGGTCGTAACTCGTGCAGCAGTATCCGGGTCGCGGGGTCCAGTGTCGATTGTGGAATCCCCACCATGAATAATTGCCCTAATTGGCTGAGGCGATCTTGTGCGCGCATGCGGCGCAGTGTAACAGGGATTCGCGAAGAGAAAACCGCGCCCGCAAAATCCCACTAGACAACGTCAAGAGAAGTATGGTACAGCGCTCCCGTTTTCACTGCATTGCCTCCCTGGAGGGAATATCAGGAGAGGCGAGGCGGCCAGAGGCGACGAAACCGTCGACCTCATAAGGACGCTGGCGAGAGAGAGCAAAAGGCGACCGCTTGGATCCACTACTAACCGGACCGAGACGGAAGGCAAAGCAGGCTCAGTAAGCAGGGAAAAAGGGGAAAAGGGAAAAAGGGGAAGGTTCTTCCCGCGTCTACCCATTTCCGGCCCCTGACCTGTCCGGCCCTTCAGTTTCGTGCAAAGAGGAGGGTTCCCCCATGTCCACCGCCGCACCAAAAGTCACTGTACCGGAGATCCTGCGACTCAAGACGACCGGACAGAAGATTACGGCACTGACCGCGTATGATTACCCATTCGCGCGGATCGTGGATGCTTGTGGCATTGATGTGATTCTGGTTGGTGACTCGGTCGCGACCGTCGTGCAGGGTGTCGAGACGACGCTCCCCGTGACGATGGACGAGATGGTGTACCATTGCAAACTGGTGACTCGCGCTCGTCCCCGCGCGCTGGTGGTTGGTGACCTCCCGTTCTTGTCCTATCAAGCGGGCGTGTGCGCGGCGATCGCCAATGCTGGTCGCCTGCTCAAGGACGGTGGCGTTGAAGCCGTCAAGCTCGAAGGAGGCATCAACGTCGCGCGTGTGATGAAAGCCATCGTCAACGTCGATATTCCAGTCATGGCCCACATTGGGCTCACTCCCCAATCGGTGCATCGCATGGGCGGGTTCAAGGTCCAGGGCAAGAAATCTGGCCGCCAACCTGGAGCCCGCGAACGTCTGTTGGACGATGCCCACGCGGTCGAGGACGCTGGTGCTTTCGCCGTGGTCCTTGAAGGCGTGCCGATGGACCTGGCGCAAGAGATCACCGAGCAGCTTTCCATTCCGACCATTGGGATCGGCGCGGGGCCTTTTTGTGATGGACAAATTCTCGTGTTGCATGACATTCTCGGCTTGACGGATCGCTTTTCCCCCAAGTTTGTGAAACAGTACGTGAACCTTCAGGACGTCGTTTCACAGGCGGTGAGCGCCTATATCGGCGACGTGCGCGGCGGCGCCTTTCCGCAAGACCAACACTCGTTCCACTCGTAAGCGATCACTATGGAAATCATCAATCACATTCGCGATATGCAGCGCTGGTCCGAGACCCAGCGCGTGGCGGGGAAGAAAATCGCCTTCGTGCCGACGATGGGCTATCTGCACGAGGGGCATATCAGTCTCGTGCACGAGGCCAAGAAGCAAGGGGATGTCGTTGTTGTGTCGATTTTCGTCAATCCGATGCAGTTCAACCAGCAATCGGATTTTGACAAATATCCGCGCAAGGACGAACAAGACCGGCGCATGCTGGAGGAGGTCGGGACGGAGGTGCTCTTCTATCCGACTGCTCCGGAAATCTATCCCGAAGGATTTCAGACCGCGGTCGAAGTGAGCACGGTGACGGAACCACTGTGTGGCGCGTTTCGTCCTGGCCACTTTCGCGGCGTGGCGACGGTCGTGGCGAAACTCTTCAACATCGTCAAGCCGCACGTGGCCATCTTCGGTCAGAAAGACTTTCAGCAATGCGTGGTGATCCAGCAAATGGTGAAGGACCTCAATTTTGACCTGGAGATTCTGCCGATGCCGACCATCCGCGAGTCTGATGGGTTAGCGATGAGTTCCCGCAACGCGCGGTTGAATCCAGCCGAACGCGACACGAGCCTCAGTATCGCGCGTGCGCTCAATCACGCGCAGAAGCTGGTCACCACGGGCGAACGCCGTGCCGAGGTCATTCTCAAAGCGGTGCAAGAAATCTTGACTCGCGAGGGTGGGGTGCGCGTGGAATATGCGTCTCTCTGTCATCCAGAAACCCTCGCGGAAGTTACGCAACTTTCCGGCCCGACGCTATTAGCCATCGCGGCCTGGGTGGGCGAGGTCCGATTGATTGATAATCGGGTGCTGGATTTGAGTCTAGGAGTCTGAGAGTCTAGGAGTCTGAGAGCGACCGAATAAGAACATCGTCTTTCTCCAAATCCCAAATCCCAAATCCCAAATCCCAAATTTTGTTATGCCTAAGCCACAACAATCCGACGAACAGACGATCTGCGTCAACCGTAAAGCCCACTTCGACTACACTATCGAGGAGAAGTATGAAGCGGGCATTATGCTGACGGGCGGTGAGGTCAAATCGCTCCGAGACGGGCGCGCGAACCTCAAGGATAGCTATGGGCGTGTGGATAAGGGGCAACTCTTTCTCCTCAACACGCATATTAGTGATTACAAACCCGCCTATTACTCCAACGGAGACCCGACGCGCACGCGCAAACTCCTGATGCACAAGAAAGAAATTTTGCATTTGATGAGCAAAGTCCAAGAACAGGGGTTGACCCTGATTCCATTGCGCCTATATTTCAAGGCCGGTCGTGCGAAGGTCGAAATCGCACTCGCGCGCGGCAAGAAACGCTATGACAAGCGTGAAACGATCCGCGAACGCGAAGTGCAACGTGACATCGCACGCGGAATGCAGCGAAATCTCCGAGACTACGGAGAACGGAAAACATAAGACATAAAACGTAAATAACTAAAACGTAAAGGAAAAATAGCTAGCCTCTTCTTCTGTTTACGTTTTACATATTGACGGATTACGTTTTATCCTCATGGGGGCGATCGGCTTCGACGGGGGCTGGAAAATCAAGGTTGCGATGTCGGGGTTCTGACTACCCGTAAAATTGGCAGACTGCAAATTTAGCTGCAGACAACGCTGAATACGCCCTCGCTGCCTAATACGCAGTGAGCGTTCTACCTGTCCGTGCCCGTAGGGCAGACTAGAACGTCACAAATCGGGATAGGATTCACGTTGCGCCACAGGGCGTTGATCCGAAACTTTACTGCGGCTGGTCCTGGGGCATCCTGCTCATGGGAGATTTCAGGGCAAGATTAAAATGTGAGCTACGCATTGTAGACGCCTTCGGTGGACCACTCTCGGACGGGGGTTCAATTCCCCCCGCCTCCATCCCCTTCTTTCTCTCCTTGCCTAGCAAAACCTTCTCTCGACGAGAGTAAGGGTTCAAGTTTCCCCAAAAAATCCCGATAACGGACAAACAGGAGTTTCGTCACTGCCTTGGCGAGACGCTTGAGCGACTTTGGCTTGTCGCGACAATTGCTCTTATTTCTCTGAGTGATGGTAAATAACCTTCAGAGTCGTGATCTTCTCTTGTCCGCACGAATTTGGAACTGATGGAGGTTTTCGATGCTGTACTTCACGAGACAATCGACGCGCCGTGTTCTTCTTTCCGCTGCTCTGCTGATGATGACCAGTTGGGCTGCCTCGGTTCATGCGCAAACAATTCCGACGAAACGCTGGTCCGCGAGCTACCCGACGACTGGCGCGGTGGTGATTCCCGCGGGCGAAAATGTCTTGCTGGATGTCAACTTGAACGTGACGACCTTGTCCATTCTTGGCCGTGTCGTCTGTGACAATAAGAACATGAGCGTGACCGCGCGCTGGATCATGGTTCACGGCGAATTGCGGTGCGGCACCGCGACCACGCCGTTCCTGCATCGGCTGATCATCACACTGGTGGGCACCAACGCCGTCGAGGATGTGATGGGCATGGGCACCAAATTTCTTGGAGCCATGTCCGGGGGCATTCTCCAGCTTCATGGCGCGACGCGCGTCAACTGGACACGCTTGGCGGCCACTGCGGCCAAAGGGAGCACGCGGATTACCTTGCAACTCGCGCCATCTTGGCGGGTGGGAGAACGGATCGTCCTCGCATCCAGTGACTACCGACCAGAGCATGCCGAAGAGGTCGCGATTACCGCCATCGCGGGCAATGTGGTGACGCTCTCACGCCCCCTGACCTATACGCACTGGTGCCAGACCAGCACCTTTGGCACCGCGACCCTCCAAGAATGCGCGGAAGTCGGACTGCTCAGTCGTAATATCCTGATCCGGGGCGACGCGGCTTCAGTGACGGCTGGGTTTGGTGGACACACGATGGTGATGAGTGGCAGTGTGGCCAAGCTCAGTAGCGTCGAGTTTTTTCAGATGGGTCAACGGGGGCGCATTGCCCGCTATCCCTTCCACTGGCACATGGTCGGCAACGCGGTCGGCCAATATCTCAAGAACTCCAGTATCCATCATGCCTACAACCGCTTCGTTTCCGTGCATGGGACTCACAGTACGCTTCTGGCGAATAACGTGGGCTACGACACCGTCGGGCACGGCTTCTATCTCGAAGACGGGATCGAAACCAAGAATGTGCTCAGCGCGAATCTTGGCTTGAGAGTTCGCAATGCCACCGATGGCAAACCGACGCCTTCGGACCGTCAAGCCAGTGTGTTCTGGATCAGCAATCCCGATAACACCATCCGCGATAACGTGGCCGCCGGCGCGGAAGATACCGGGTTTTGGCTCGGGTTTCCCGAGCATCCCATTGGTCTATCCACGACGCCAGCCGTCTGGCCACGGCGGACGGCACTGCGCGACTTCACTGGGAACACTAGTCACTCCAATGGCAATCGTGGCCTCTATGTCGATGGCGCCGAACTCGCCAATCGGACCACCACGACCACATGGTATGAGCCACGGCAGAATCCGGCGGACGGGAACTCACTCATCGTGACTCCGGTGTTCCGTACCTTTACCGCGTACAAAAACCGCAACGAAGGCGTGTGGATTCGCAGCTTCGCGGGCCCGGTGCTCGCGGGCGCGAAGCTGGCCGACAACTGGATGGGCGTGTATTTGGCCAATCTCGTGTCGGGACCCGCGTACACCAATCTCGGTATCGTGGATAGTTCATTGGTTGTTGGCGAGACCGGCAACAAAGGGAACCCTGAAACGTGGGAGACCAAAGGGCTTGATGGGCGGGAGTTGCCCCGCTTCTGGTCTCCGGGAGATTCGATTCGTGGTGTGGAGTTTTACGATGGACCGATGGCGGTGAGCCGCACGGTCTTCGCGAACTTTCAGTCCAATACGCAACGAAAGTCCGGCGGGATATCGAGCCTAGCCCCTAACTCCTTCAATGTCAGCTCGCGCAATTTCTCCCAGGCCATCTCGTTCGTGAACGCGAATCGCGTGTACCTGCATGACCTCACCCCTAACAACAGTGGAGACGCGTTCTCGACTTTTTTGGACAGTGATGGGACTGTATCCGGTACCGCGGGCAGAAAGATCGTGCCCAAGAATCCAGTGCTGGTGACCCCTTTATGTACACTGAATGCCCTCTGGAATGCCTATGTGTGTCCACATGAATACATGAACTTGCAGGTGCATGTCGCGAGTGGCGAGAGTCTGGTGGGGACGAGCTTACGACGTGATGATGGGGCCAGCGTGGCCCTGGCCAGCGCCGAGGGCTATCCGTGGAGCGTGAATACAAACTTGATAACGGAACGTCCGTATGAGGTGCGGTTTGCTACGGTTGCGCCCAAGATCATTGATTTTGTCGTGCCGGAAAAACCGGGCAAGGCCGTGCGGGTCTCAATGCTCTATCCGCCATCGGCGTTTACCGTGACGCGATGGGGTTCGCCGGTGTATCGCGCGAGCAGCTTGGCTGAACTGACAAGCGGGGGACACAAGTATTTCTACGATGGGACTCGGCTCCACTTGCGGGTCGTGAATCCGAGTGGAACCTGGGAAGAGGTCCGGGTGAGACGACCTTAAATCAAAAGGCAAAAATCAAAAAGCAAAAGGCAAAAGTGATGAAAAGAAGGGCTGGGAGCGTGGGCGTCTCGCCCGCTTCAGATCGGATCGTGTTCGGAGAAACCTTTCAAGTTGTGCACGCAAATTGCCGACATCAAAGCGAGGAGGGTCTCTCTATGGGTCGCGTCGCATCTTGGCAGTTTGTTGTTTTTACCTGTCTGCTGGCGTTCTTGACCAGTCTGAGTCAGGGCGTGAGCATCGCGGTCGCCGCGCTCTCGTATGATGTTGTCTACGTTCGCCAGCTCCGTTTTGGCGACAACACCAGTACGACCTGGCCTGAAGTGTTTCATCCAGCGCTTATCGACGCCGGCGCGGACCTGATGCTGTTGCATCCCAACGGGACGGAAGAGGTCTTGGTGGATTGTAGTGTGTGCTCGGTCACCGACCCGTTTGTCTCTTTCGACGCACAGTGGGTCTACTACAGCCTTTTCCATAACCCGAGCAATCTCAATACGCAGCGCAACCTGCCATACGCGGGCGCGGACATTTACCGCATTCATCTATCAACGCGGCGTATTCAGCGCCTCACGTTTGGTGAATTCACCCCCAACACCGGCACGGGTGTCTGGCTAGAGTCCAACCCCGTGAATCCCCCGAACACCTATAACTCCTTGGGATACGGGATTCTCAATCTGGGACCGGCCCCGGTTGCTGGCGGCAAGATCATGTTCACCAGCAATCGTAACGGGTTTATTCCGCCGAAAGGTTTCACCAATCCGACCTTGCAACTCTTTGTGATGGATGAAGATGGCTCGAACGTGACCCCTATCGCGCCGATGACGATCAGCAGCGCTTTGCATCCGACGCCGCTCCGTGATGGCCGCTTGATGTTCAGCTCGCATGAGGGCCAGGGTCTGCGCGATGTGCGGCTGTGGGGGATTTGGTCAATCAACCCTGATGGGCGCAATTGGGGACCGGTGGTTAGCGCGTTTCGCTCGCCGCAAGCCTTTCATTTTATGACCCAGCTCTCGAACGAGGACATCATCGTCACGGACTATTACAACCTCAATAACAACGGCTTCGGCGCGCTCTATCGCTTTCCCGTGCGGACCCCGGCGGGTGTCCCTCCGTTCCATAGCGCGTTTCCGGCGCAGAATCCCGCGATCAACCAAACTGTTGGTCAAGGGTTTTTGTACCCATTCAAGATGCCGTTTACGCCACGCGGCATGTATTCCATTACTCCGTTCACGCATGGCGAAGATCATGCGGCCCCAGTGCTAGGGTCGGGTGGGGTGCGCGTGGGAAAGTTCACGCAACCGTCCGCGGCCCCCAACAATGACTTGCTGGTGGTCTGGACCCCTGGCCCGGCGAATGACCTCAATCGGCCCACGCCGCTGCCATACTACAATGCTGGGATTTACCTCGTCCCTGGCGGAAATATCCTCACCAGTCCCGCTGGATTAGTCCTCCTCAAGAACGACCCGCTCTATAACGAAGCCTGGCCACGGGCGGTGGTCCCCTATAGTGCCGTGCATGGCGTGGCGCAACCGGTGAAATTGCCGTGGCTGCCAAATAATGGGACCGTGCATGCCGCGCTCCCGAAGGGGACTCCGTATGGGCTTGTGGGGACCAGTAGTTTCTACAAGCGCGAGAGTTTTCCAGGGTTCACCACGACTGCCGCATATAATGGCCTCGACGTCTTTAACACCAGTCAGAACGATCACAACAGTAATTGGAGCTGGCAGGGGAGTGACGCGGGCAAATATAGTAACGCCGATATATGGGCGGTGCGGGTGCTGGCGATGGAACCCAACACGCATCGCAGTTACGGCCCGAATACCACCTGCTGTGGTCCGGGTGGGGCGAACTGGTTTTATAGCCACGCGATGGAACGTTTGCGTATTCTCGGTGAGATTCCCTTGCGCAAGTTCAACACTGATGGGTCGCCGGTACTTGATCCCCAGGGGAATCCGGACACCAGTTTTTTGGCCAAACTGCCCGCCGATACTCCGTTCACGTTCCAAACCCTTGACCGTAATGGCATGGTGTTGAACATGGCGCAGACCTGGCACCAGGTGCGCCCTGGCGAGGCGCGGTACGATTGTGGTGGATGTCACGCGCATAGTCAGCAGCCTTTGGACTTCCACACCACCGCGGCGTCGAAACCTGGATACCAAATCGTGGACTTGAGCAAAGTCACACCATTAGTGACCCATGACGCGCTTGGCAAACCCGCCCCGCGGACGGTGGCGGCGCCGGTGGTCAATGTGGAGTTTTACAAGGACATTCGTCCGCTGTTGCAACGGAGTTGCGTGCCGTGCCACACCAAGAATAATCCCACACCGCCGGGGAAACTGGTGCTGGATGATAGGGCTATCGATAGTGTCGAAGGTCTCCCAGGTGACTATGTCCGACTCGCCAAGGATGACGGAGCCCGCTTCGGGTATCCGTCGTTGGTGACGTATGCTGGACAATCGTTGTGGCGACAAACCAACGCAAGCCGCTATATCCGTATGTTTCAGAGCCGCCGCAGTCTGCTCACCTGGAAAATTTTTGGCCGTCGCCTTGATGGCTGGACTAATGCGAATCATCCCACGGAAACGGTTCCTGGCAACGTAGCGACTTTGCCCGCTGGGGCGGACGCGAATCTTGCGGACATTGATTTCACCGGGACCATCATGCCGCCGCCGAATAGTGGAGTTCCTCCTCTGACGGTGGATGAGAAAATGACGTTTGCACGATGGATCGACTTAGGGTGTCCGATTAACTTTGGCCAGGAGAGCGGCAATGGCGCGTGGGGGTGGTTCATGGACGAAATCCGGCCCACGTTGACCGTTAGCAGCCCCGGACCAGGACTGAATCCGACCGCCGTGAGTGAAATCCGCTTCGGTACTGCTGATGCCTATACGGGGGTCAATTCAGCATCGCTGATAGTGCGAGCCACGTTTCCGGTCGCGGGACGGGCACCGTGGAGCGAATTGCGCGACCTCGTCACGCAGGTGGGCGATGGCATCTACTCACTCCCAGTGTCGCCAGCGCTGACCATCGCGCAAGATGCGCGAGTCTATGTGGCCATTGCCGATAAGCAGCGTAACTACACCCGTGTCAATCGAGAGTTTAGTGTGGGGACGGTCACTGGCAATACTCCGCCCGTGTTGGCACTTATTGGGGCGAAGACGGCGACAGTCGGACGATTATTAACGTTCACGATCTCGGCCACGGACGCCAACGCTGGCAGTGTGTTGACCTACGCCGCGGCGGGATTACCGTCGGGAACGACCTTCGACAAAACCACGCGCACGTTTCGCTGGACACCGTTAGCCGCGCAGGTGGGTCGGTATGCTGTTACGTTTTCGGTGAGCGACGGGAAGGCGACGGATATGGAGAGTGTTGTCGTGACGGTGAACTGAGTCTACAAGTCGAGGAGTAGGATGTGAATCTCCAGGTTTTTCTCGATGTCTCTCTTGCGCGCGCTTCACGACTTTGTTGCCGGGGTACTGCTGCTCTTTCGCGGAGGTGCTCTGGTGCTTCAGCATCAGCACCTACGTCAGCGAGCGCTGAAGCCCTTTCTGCTGACCGTGGTGCTCTATGGCATTGGTGGGGGAGTGCTGGGGGGTGCTGCTTATGAACGATTCGCGCTGCTCCTGTCCCAACCTGACCCTTGGTATGTCATTCTTGGTCAAGTCGCGCTCGCGCTTATGACTGTGGCAGGCATTGCGACGGTTGCTCTCTTTGCGTTTGTGTTGGTTGCGCGAGTGATCGCTAGTCCTTTTCTTGCCCTGCTCTCCGAAGATACCGAGAGACAGGTCCGCGGACAGCTCTCGGACGAGCCTTTTGCCATCAGCACTTTTGTGAATGACGTTGGACGTGGGGTTGGCCACTCGCTTGCGCTTGTCGGCCTCTTGGGCGTGACGTTCCCGCTGAGTTTCATTCCTGTTATCGGGCCGGTGTTGTGGGTGAGCAGTGGCTGGGGACTCTTGGCGTATGACTTCGCCAGTTTCACGCTGGATCGCCGCCATTGGGCACTGAAGAAAAAATACACGTTACTGCGGTCCGCCTGGCCCCGTGTCTTGGGCCTTGGTGCGGCCATCTTTATGCTTATGGCTGTGCCGCTTGGTGGACTTTTTGTTCTTCCCGCCGCAACGGTTGCTGGGACCTTGTTGGTCCTGGAGCTGGAGGAGAAGTCCTTGTAGTCGTCTCTTTTTCGCGCGACGAGTTCCCTTTCCCATGATTTTGCACTACAAGGGAGAGGTTGTGGAGTAGGAGGAGGTGAGGCATGGGGTTTCGGTTTTTCAAGCGGATGAACGTTCTTCCTGGGGTGACATTGAACCTCAGCAAATCCGGCGGATCATTTTCCGTCGGCCCGCAAGGCGCGCGATTGACCGTCGGTCCACAAGGCGCGCGCGTCTCGCTCGGTATTCCTGGTACCGGGTTGTATTACACGACCAACTTCTCGTTGAACAAAATCAAGAAATTCTTCGGTCGAGGCGACGCGACCGCGGAAGCAGCGGAAACCGGCGACACGCCAGCGCCAACGGCGACTCCGGCATCCGCGAAAGTTGCTGCTCCACGGCCCGACGAACAAGTCACGCCAGACGACATTGAGAAAGTCGTCGCGCCTGAAGACTACAAGCCGCTCGCGGCTGGATGCCAAGCCCTCGCCAAAGGTGACGAAGATGCCGCCTTTGCCC
>JABFSC010000037.1 GCA_013140885.1 Deltaproteobacteria bacterium
CTCAGAATGCCTTTCGGATCGCGCGCGTCGTTCGGTTCACAAAACATCAGGAGAATATTCTCCGCGCAATCGACAAAAAACTCTCGGCTCAGTGCCGTAGTGTATAAAAATTCGTGAAATTCAGGTAATTGTAGACGGGAGGGAGCTGCTGGACCCGTTGGCTGGTACTCCAGACCGCCAGCGACAGAGCCGCCTGATTTGAGCCCCACAGTCCGCCGGCTTCGGAGTTAACCCATCCTGCACCCGAGCGAAACGAAGCGGAATGAAGGCGTGGTCGGAGGCCCTGCCGGACGGACTGAAAAAAGAAGGTTGCCCATTTGCGCATGATGCCAAGGTCACCCCTGGCGACCACGAGCCCGCCATTGTAGCTTGCCTTGATGCGATGATGGTCCACAAAAGACGCTCGCCACGGAATATCCTCATAATCGACGCCACAGCAGCGACATAAGGCTTGCCAATAGGTGTCGAAACGGTCTTGCGAGCCATTGGTGCCTGCACCTTTCACATCGACCGGACGCACTGCCACGTCGGTATCGGACGCGAGGAGGAATTCGCGCGGTTCGCGTAGGAACAGCGTGTCGCTGTCCAGGATCACCAAAATTTCGTGTGGGTGTGTTTCCTCGATATGCGCGGCCGCGGCGACCCGGTTCGCGGGTCCGTACTCAAGACATTCCGAGTTGAGAACCGTGTCGAGATACTGGACCCCTAATGCGTCGAGCCGCTTGCGAGTGGTGGGGGAAATTGCATGTCCGGCGCGTGGGGAGAGGCCATACAGGGCGCAATCCTGGAACACTCCCGTATAGCGTCGAATACTCTGGAAGAGGAGCAGTGCTTGTGCTTCGAGTACGCCCTTTTCAATGCACGCGACAAAGCCAACATCCGGTGTCGTGACGGAGGAAGCGACGGGGGCTGCGCTGTCTCTCGCGGAGGCGTCTGGTGAGGCGTGTTGGACGACATGGAGAGGAGGATTTGCCGTAATCATTGCTAATGTTGCTCTAATTCGTGCGTGAGTACGAAACCTGTGGACGAGGGGAGATTTATACACAGTCCCCGCGAGATTGTCTCGCGGGTCAACGCGGCGAATATCGAATGGACGGTTATGGTATCAGGTGTCGTTGTCAAGGGAGACAGTCGTGACTATCCAAGCAAGATTGGGAGGTGGGTGACTCTCGCCGCGCTCGCCGTTGGCGTCGTGGTCCGTCTTGAGCAGTACGCCGCCAACCCGTCGATTTGGGTTGATGAGGCGGCGATCGCGCGCAATGTGCTTGATCGACAGCCCCGGCAACTCTTCGACGTTCTCGACTATGGGCAGGTGGCACCACCGGGTTTTCTGTTGGCCGTGAAGCTGTCAGTCCTGATGTGTGGCTCCTCCGAATACGCGCTACGGGTCGTGCCTTTTATGGCGGGGCTCGTGAGTTTGGGGATGTTCCTTGTCGTGGCGCGATCCGTGTTACGCCCCGTGGGTGCCGTCGTGGCCACGCTGATGTTCTCCCTCGCGATTCCGTTCATTTTATTCGCGGCGAACCTCAAGCCGTATTCGTCGGATGTGCTGGTGACCCTCTTTGTCACCACGGTCGTGTTTCGACTTCAACAATCGGTGTTGACGCGCCGAAGCGCACTCGCCTTTGCGCTGGTGTCGGTTCCGTTGCTTTTTTGTTCGCAGGTGGCGGTATTCTCACTCACCGCCGCCGGAGTGGTCATTGCGGTGGATGTCTTTGTAAGGCGTCAAGCCGACCGCTGGTATCGAGTGGCGGTCGTTGTCTTCTGGGCGCTTGCTGTCGTCGCGACGGTGGGATATGGCGCATGGTCAATGACGACGGCTGGAAGTGTTTATGTGCGGCGCTTCTGGCAAGCCGCGTTCATGTCTCAAGAAGGCGCGCTCTGGTGGTTGTGGACGACCACCTGCAATGTCTTCGCGGGGCCAAGCCGCCCAGACGCGTTCGATGGCTCCTTGCATTATGCGTGGCCGGCGATGTTCGTCGCTCTCCTCATAGTTGGCACCGTGGCGAAGTGCGCGGAGCGGGTGACGATGGGAGCCGTGTTGGTTGGTCCCGTGCTCTTGTCCGTGTTGGCGGCGGCCATTGGGGTCTATCCGCTGGGAACGCGCCTCAATCTCTTTCTCTTGCCGCTCTTGCTCTTACTTGTGGTCGCGGGAGCCGAGCACGGGGGGCGATGGGTCGTGCATCGCCGTTACGGCGAGTACGTGTCGGTGTTGCTTCTGCCGTTTGCGATCACCACATTCGTGCGGTATCCACTGCCGATCTTCCCTGAACATCTCCGCCCAGTGATGCGCTACGTCGCGGACAACTGGAAGATGGGCGATGCCGTGTGGGTGTACTACGGAGCGGGGCAGGCATTTCAATACTACATCAAACGGATTCCTCTTGCGGGGGATATTCATATTGGTGACTGCAACCGGGTGGATCCACGCGAGTACTTACATCAAGTGGACGTGGTGCGCGGGCGACCTCGGGTATGGGTCCTCATGGCCCACGGGTCTGGTGCGTTTCGGTTCGATGAACGCAAACTGCTGACCGACTACCTGGAGACGATTGGCACGCGGCTCGACGATTTTCACGCCCCAGCGGAAGACAACTCACCGAGGAGAGCCGAAGTGATCCTGTATGACTTGTCGAGGGGGGACAAGTTGGCAGTAAGCTCCGCTGACCGGTTCGAGATTCGTAATCCTTATCCATCCCGAATGTGGACGTGTTACGGCACAATGTCCCCCCTTGGGCCTCGGGAACGAATCGCGGAGGCCGTGATGAATGAGTAGCAGGCGTGAATCCCAGTCTCCTGCCCTGGACGCTGAACAATGGTGCGGCTAGGGTAGGGCTCCGTTTTTTGCATCGGAGCAAAGGAGAGGGACCGCATGCAACTCGATACTATTCTCACAACATTCTCATTCAAGGACATTGGCCCACTGGCGCGGACAGTGGAAGAGATGGGGTTTGATGCCCTCTGGGGCCTCGAAAACCAGCATGAACCGTTTATGCCGCTCGCGGTTGCCGCCACCGCGACCACCAAAATTCAGATTGGGACGGCCATCGCTCTGGCCTTCACGCGCAGCCCGATGACGCTGGCCTATACCGCATGGGACCTGCAGGCCGGGTCGAATGGGCGCTTCATTCTGGGGCTGGGTACGCAAGTGAAGGGGCATAACGAACGGCGCTTCAGCGTCAAATGGGAATCCCCTGGACCGAAGCTGCGCGAGCTGATTCAAGCCTTGCGCGCGATTTGGCACTGTTGGCAGCATGACACCAAGCTGAATTTCACTGGACAGTTCTACAATTTCACGCTGATGCCGCCCGCGTTTCAACCGGGCAAGAGCGCGCACCCACATGTGCCGATTTATATTGCTGGCGTGAATCCCTACATGTGCCGGTTGGCGGGTGAGCTGTGTGAGGGCTTTCACGCGCATCCGTTTCATTCTCCCAAATATCTGCGTGAGGCGGTGATTCCGCATCTTGAGGAAGGCGCGCGCAAAGCTGGACGCAGTCGCAGGGATGTCGTGATCGCCAGTTC
>JABFSC010000594.1 GCA_013140885.1 Deltaproteobacteria bacterium
CCACCCATCATCGCAGTGGGCGCCGCTTTCCTCGCCACAAACGATCCACCGCTTATCGCCTACGCTTCAGTAAATATGGGAAACGCCTGGTCGCTTAACTTAATGCCATTGCCCGGATGGGAGAGGGTTAGGGTGAGGGGGACCCGACGATAAGCTCTTCACTCGTACGAAAACCGCTGTAACGCACGTGAGCGTTGCGCGGACAGCTCACAAGAGATCCGGAAGCATCTGGCAATACTCCCGCCAGGGAATCACCCGCACGGGATGCGTCTGTCCGACGAGCTGTGGGCGGTCGATTTCCGCCACCACATAGCAAGGCACGTCGGGATAGTCGCCAGCGAAAGCCACCAAGCCGGGAAACGGGCCATGCGCGGCGTTGCGGCCAGACTTGAATTCACACGCGGCGGTGGGCTGGCCATGTTTGGCGATCACGAGATCGACCTCGGCCCCGGTGTTGGTGCGCCAATAGAACAAGCCCGCCTCGCTCTTGCGGTACGCACGGAGACGATACGTTTCGAGGATCAGCAAGTGTTCGAAGAGCCGACCACGTACCAGAGGGTGAACCGTCTCCGTCAGTGATTGTGTGAGCGCGTTCACCACGCCGAGATCAAAAAAATAGAATTTGGGGTGCAGGCTGAGCCGTTTGCGTACACTCTTACGCCACGGCAAGAGTGGAAATCCAATCAGCGTATCTTCCAGAATCGAGAAATAGGCGCTGACGGTTTTTCTATCGACCGCGCACTCACGCGCGATGTTGCTCGCATTGAGAATTTCCCCGTTCTGGGCGGCCGCGACATCAAGGAAGCGGGAAAAATCCCCGATGTGCCGGGTGAGCGCTTCCTCCTGCACTTCCTCCTTGAGATAGAGCGACACATACGCCCGGAGCAGGTCCCGACACTCGGAGTCGCTCCGTCGGCGCACATGTTGAATGTCGTTCGCTGTTTCCATCACAAACAGTGAGGGCAGCGTCCCAAACCGCAACACCGATTCAAGCTCAAAGGCGGCTCCGAGTTCTTCCATGGTCAACGGAAAGAGATGATTTTCGAGCAGCCGTCCCCCGCCGAGATTCACCTGACCACGCTTGAGTTTCCGCGCGCTGGAACCGGTGAGAATGACTTGGAGATGCTTATAGCGCTCAAGGAGATCGTGGACCTCATCCAGCAACACCGACAACCGCTGAATCTCGTCAATAAACAACACCTGCTGGGTGGTCTGCCCATGAGCAAGCCACGCATCGACTTCCCGCCGCAACAGCGAAGGGTCCTTCGAGAGCTGCAAAAAGCGGTCGCGGTGCAACAGGTTCACACTGAAAGAACCCTCGGGCAAAAGCGCGTTAATCAGCGTACTTTTGCCCGTTTGCCGTGGCCCAAGCAGAAAATAGGATAGCGATACCGGGAGGTTGCAAATTCTGGGAATCATGTTGCCAAAATGTAAAGCATTTTGGCGATTGCAGCAACAAATTGCTTTGCTCTCGCGACTATTAAGGATACGACGATGAGCATCGCCGACAACACCACCGCCACAGCCAGGTCCGATTCCATCGCCTCCCCGGCCCTACGGGTCGGGGAGGCAATGGTTGTACCAAGGGCGGAAATGCTATCGTCCGTGAGGCATAAGGAACGAGAACAGTAGTAAGAGACCGTCAGAAGCTTCCGCGCTGCCTTGCTAGTAACGCGGCTGCGCATGTAGTATTTCCCGCTCGGAATCACCACGACGAACTCAAGAAATAAACACCACAATGAGCACTACCACCTATCAAGACATCAAAAACACGCTCCACCAGCTCTACACGGAAGACGAGCGTCCGTGGCTGGTGGGATTTAGCGGCGGGAAAGACAGCACGCTGCTGGCCTCGCTCATCTTTGAGACTGTCCTGTCACTGCCGCCGGATCAACGCATCAAACCCATCTCGGTCGTCTGCACGGACACGCGGGTGGAGATTCCCGCCATCGTCGAAATGGTGGAAGGGACATTGGACAAGATGCGCAAATGCTCCGAGCAAAACGGGCTGCGCGTTGATGCCACCTTGCTAAAGCCGCCATCCGAGCAATCGTTTTGGGTCAACATCATTGGGCGTGGGTATCCACCACCGAATCGCACTTTTCGCTGGTGCACCCAGCGCATGAAGATCGACCCGGTCAATGTCTTCGTGCGGCAACGGCTCGGCCATTGGAGCGAGGCGATCCTGCATCTCGGCGCGCGACGCGCGGAAAGCTCCAGTCGTTCCCAAACGATGGCAGGCCGTGAGGCGCGCAATGGGCTGCGTCGCCATCCTGATCTTCCTCGGGTGTGGGTGTCGAACCCCATCGAGTTTTTGAGCACGGAAGAGGTCTGGGCCTATTTACTCCAGAAGCCGAATCCCTGGGGAGGCGACAATCGCGCGCTCTATAAGCTGTACGCCAATGCCAGCGGTGGCGAGTGTCCGATCCAAATTGACACAAGCACGCCAAGCTGCGGGAACAGCCGCTTCGGCTGCTGGACCTGCACGGTGGTTGAGCGCGACAAGGCCAGTGAAGGACTGCTGGCCAGCGGCGATGAGCGCATGGAGAAGCTGATCGAGTTCAGGGAAACGCTTCTTTATTACCGCGACCCGGCTAATGGGGGACGCGATATGAAGCGGATGAATGGGAGTGATGGAGCGGGGCCGCTCACTATGACCGCTCGCCGGGAATTGCTCACCAAGCTGCTTAAACTTCAGGAAGAAACCGGCCTGCAAGTCATCAGCGAAGACGAACTCTTTCTCATCCAAAAATTCTGGAAAGCGGCGCGGCAACCCGACGATGGCGGCGGCGTCGGGCGCATCGTCACCCGTCAGAAGGGGATCGTGATGAATGATTGGAAGGAAACCAGTCGCCTCCGCGAACTGCAAGAGGAAGTGGCATCCGAGAAAGGGATTCGGGCGGATACGTTGCGGCGGCTGCTCGCGAAAGTGGAAGAGTATAGTGAGAGTCACCGCCCAGTGGGTCTCCCCGACGATCTTATGAAAATCTTGAAGGATGACCTCGCGCACGAAGCAGAGAGGAAGAATACCGAAAATGCCTGAAGTGTACATTGACTCGCTGACCCTCGAAAATTTCGGACCCTATTACGGCGAGCATACGTTTAATTTCGGTACCTTGGAGGACCGTTGCGGGGTGCTTGTCGGAGGCAAGAATGGAGCTGGGAAGACCCATTTGCTTCGAGCCCTTTACCTTGCTGTCGTTGGTGAGCCTGGTGTTTTCGATTTGAAGAAGGTGGAACCAAATTCGGAAGCAACTCGCTTTGCTTTTGAGAAGTCGCTGAATCGCCGTGCTCAAGTCGAAGGCCAAGATACCACTCGGTTTCAGGTCACGATCGTGCAACGAGATGAAAAGGGTGGCGGGAGCAGAAAAGCAATGATTGCCAGGGAAATTCGCCACCGGCCAAATTCCGGGCCGTTATGGAGATCGTACGCGGAACGATTCGATGGTTCGGGACGGATTGAGGATAAAGACCATATCGAAAGATTACGGGATGCCTTTTTACCGCGCCATCTGGCGCGGTTTTTCTTCTTCGATGCGGAGCGAGGACAGAATTTTAGTTTAGGGCAGAAAGAGATCGTTGAAGGGATAAGCCGCATCTTAGGGCTGTGGTCGTACGGCGAACTTGAGGACGATCTGCGTTCCTTGAGCCAAACTAAAATTTTGCGAGAAATCAAGGAATCTGGAGGGCACGAGGCAGCAAAACGACTCGCTGAACTTTCCGGTCAGATTGTGACCTCTGGGGGGAAGTTCGCCGCCCTCCACGATGAGTTGAACAGCGTGGAGGTCCAACTCAATGAAACCCAATCCGAACTCGCGGAAGTGGAAGAACGACTCACGAGTTTGGGAGCTGTTGACCCAGAAGAATTGCAACGGACGCAGGAAAATCGCTCAAAATTAGTGGAAACGAAAGCCAGGCTGGAAACGGAACTTACGACCGCATGGGAACACGCAATGCCGGTGGCGCTACTGGGAAACTATCGCCAACAGTTGCATGATGATCTGATTCAAGAGGAAAGACGCCGCGAATGGGAGAGCAGCAAAGCGACCGTCGAGCCAAAAATTCCGCAAGTAAAGCAAGATGTTTTCGAACATGTGCTGCCCGAATATCGTTTGCCTGAAGATGCCTACGCCTTCTACACCGACCGTTTGGAGCGAGCGTTACACAGTCTTTTTCATCCACCGCCGAAAGGCATGGCGGACCAAGTGTTTGTCACGGACCGGAATGACCGTAGTGCGCAGATTCGTTCCCGGTTGCTGACCGTGACAAATTCTCTTCAAGGCATCTCTGAACTCTGCACGCAGGTCGAGGTGGTGGACGCAAACCTCCGAGAGTTGGATACACGCCTCAGACAGCTTAGGCAGGATTCCACCGCGATGACGCTCGGCGTGGAATTGCATCAAAAACGCGGTCAGCTTATGACCCAAGGCGCGCATTTAGAGAAGGCCAAGACTGAGCTGTCGCAGCAAATCCAGATGCTAGAAGGGGAATTGAAAGAACTGAAACGTGAAGAGACCAACCAGACCGTGGTGGCTAACAGGGCAAGACAGGGGCAGACACTGATGGCACTGGCGGCGCGCTATCGCGAAGCCGCGACCGAAATCCGCACGCGCGCGGCCGATCAGTTGCGAAAGCAAATCTCCGAGCATGTTGGTGAACTCTGGGTGGAAATCACCGAACGCCAACGGGAGTTCTTGGGGATGGATTTTGACAAGAATTGGGGATGTTCGCTGTTACGACGCGACGGGCAGAAGTTCTCGTGGGAGGCAACCAATACGTCCGCTGGTCAGCGGCAGGTGCGCATGTTGGCCTTTTACGAAGCCTTACGTCGCTTGGCGAAGCTCGTGCCTCCACTTGTTGTCGATACCCCGCTCGGCCGGCTTGATAAGGAAGTCAAAGACAGCGTGCTTGACCAACTCTACCTCACGGGGCACCAAACTATTATCCTCACCACCAATTCCGAAATTGACCCTGATGGTCCTCTATTTGAACGCATCCAAAGCAAACTGGCGCGGGTGTATACGCTGCACCCACACGGACAGGAGGACCATGCCAATTATGAGGTGCGCGTAACCAACGACTACTTCGGAGGGCAGTTATGAACGAGAAGAAATCCGAACCCTATCTTGGTCCCTATGAACGAGACATCCAGCAGCTCCTCAACTGTTCGGCTGAAGATGCGATGATGATTGAGCACATCATGCGGGATGACGTACTGCACACCGTGGCGCTCGATTGGCTGAGTGCTAGGGCCTTCAATACCGCTGCCCGGAAAGCCGCCAAGTTACTGGAAGCTGACCGTGCGGAGTACGAGGCATATTTTGCTGGTGTCCGTGCGGCTTTTGAGCGCATGCGCGCCGCGAAGGATGCCCACGCATGAGGATGAGACCATGAAGTTCAAACCCAGCTTGGCGGCGGAAGAATTCATCGAAAACATCCATCAGCGCGTTGGGGCACGGAACAAAGCTGTTTTGGGTCGCTCCGCACTCTTCCTTGCTCTTGGCGAGGGTGTCCCGCCTGCCTTTAAGCCTGCTGACTCCCAAGGCAAAGACCTGGATGATGAAACGGTTATTGGTGATGAATTGCGAGAGGTGGTGCGAGCGGCGCTGAATCACCGCGCGGGCAGGGGGCTGGATGAAACTGGCTATCGCCAGGTGTTTCGTCAGCATTTCGAATATGGGTGTCAACGACTGAAAGAAATCTGGGAAGAGTCGGGGAATGACCAGACCCGATTTGTCGCGGCGTTGCTCAAAATAGCAGGTACGGACTTTGGCAACGGGTTGAACCCCACTCCCCATGTCGCTCCGATGCCGGTTGTCGAGCAAGAGGTCACGCTCAAAGTTCTGACGGACGCGCCGGAATGGAGCATCAACGGCCCTGGCACCAAAAACGGGTTGCTGGTGATTTCGGGGGAACCTGGCTCTGGGAAGAGTCAGCTTGCCCTCGACTTACTCGCGCAACTGGCCAGGCAAGGCGTGCGGTTTGTCTTCTTCGACCTCAAAGGGGAGTTGGAAGACGATCCGAATAATCCGCAGCAGCGCAAGAACCGCACGCAGTTCCTGAAACAAACGCGCGCGGATTATGTCCGGCTGATTCACCAGGGGCTGCCGATCAATCCGCTGTACTGTCATCCAAATCCGGCGCTGAACTCGCAAATAGCCCGCGAAATCACGGCGCTCATTCGTGCGTTTGCTTCGCAGTTAGGCGCAAAGCAAGCGCAGAACATCTCGGATGTGTATCAAGAGCTTCCGAATCCCGATTTCGCGTCCCTTTTGGTGGGATTGGAACAAAGCGGAGCCGACGGCGTGGACCTTGCCATAGTCAAACAGATTGTCGATGTGAATCTTTTCGCCAGAGATCGAGACGCGATCCCCCCGGAAACTTGGCTCAGCAATTCGTTGGTCATTGATTTCAAGGAATTTGGCAATGACAGCCAAACCAAAGCGTTGGCCGTCGCGCTCATTCTGAACTTCCTGATGAAGCGGCTCAACCGTAATCTCGCGATCAAGAACAACGTCCAGCCCATCAAGATGGTGCTGTTCGTGGACGAGGCTCACTTGCTATTGCCGAAAGAAGGCAAGGCGGGGTTACTTGGTTCGTTGGCGCGCCAAGGGCGTTCGTGGGGATTTCCGGTGTGGCTTGCTTCGCAGGATGCCGATGCCTTCTCTACAACTGGAGACAACGCCACCAATTTTGCTGAACTCGCGGAATGTGGGGTGCACTTTTCGCCGCATACCTTGAAAGATTCGGAGCAAAGGAAAATCCTTGGCGGTGTTATCCACCGTGAGCTGAAAAAGGCGGAGGGAGCGTTGCGGTTGCAAGGGAAGCTGGTCACTGGTATGGCGAGGCAGTTTTGGCGGGATGGGGGGAAGTAACGCATGGCACTTACTTCATCGCAGAAAAGTCAACAAACGCTTATCAATGCGTCTCCGACGAAAGAATTCTTCATTCACATGCTTACTCGTGACATTCTCATCTCACGAGCCATCATTGATCTCGTGGACAATTCGGTGGACGGGGCGCGGCGGCTGCGGCCTACTGGAAATTATGATGGACTTTGGGTTCGCATAGAATTGGATGCTAAGCATTTTCGTATTGCGGATAACTGTGGCGGTATTCCCGTTGATGTCGCGCGCGACTATGCATTTCGTTTCGGGCGACCCAAAGAGGCTCAGGGTACCCCAGGTTCGATGGGGCAGTTCGGAGTCGGCATGAAGCGAACCTTCTTTCGACTTGGGCGGCATTTTGTCGTGCGCTCGACAACAGAGGATTCACGTTTCACGGTTGATGTCGATGTCGATGAATGGCTAGCGGATGGCGAATCCCCTGAGAATTGGCACTTCAAATTCAGTGCGCTGGAGACTGGTTTGCATATTAAGAAGAAAGACACTGGCACTATTATCGAAGTGAACCGTCTACTGCCAAACGTAATGGATACTTTCACGTTAGAAAACTTTAAGAGCAGACTTGTCGCAGAGCTGAGTCACGCGCACGCCCTAATTTTGGATCGCGAGTTCTCCATCACTTTGAACGGTATCCCGATTAAGCATGATCCGCAGCAGCTTTTTACTTCACGGGAGATCAAGCCCGGTTATGTGGAAAAGTCTTATCCCAGCGAAGTATTGGTAGGTAAGCCAGGGCCACCGGTGCGAGTCAAGCTTTACGCTGGCGTATCAGAACGTAGCCTGCACGATGGCGGCTGGTATATCTTCTGCAATGGCCGCCTGATTCTCCGCGCCGACCAAACAGACTCAACTGTCTGGAATGAGCGTCACCAGATGCCTGCGTATCGTCCAGATTTTGCCTATTTCCGCGGGTATGCTTATTTCGACTGCGATGACGGTGCTTTGCTTCCGTGGACAACAACAAAAACGGGAGTCGATGTTGACTCTCCCATCTATAAAGCGGTCCAGCGGGAAATGATTGAAATGACAAGGCCGGTCCTCGCTTTCCTTACGAATCTAGTCAAAGAGAAATCCGCTGCGGTTGCGGTACGGCCACTGGAGCGCTCGATTACGACCGCGTCGGCTACGCAAGTGCAAACGATTACTAAGCCTCACCCTTTCGTGGCTCCGCTACCAACCCCTGCGCCCGCTGGTCCGAAAATGCAAAAGATTCAATACAGCAAACCTGTTGCGGAAGTGGAGAAAGCTAGGCAACTCCTCAAAGTGAAGTCCTTCACGACAGTGGGGGAGAAAACGTTCGAATATTTCATGCGCTACGAAGCGGGAGAGGATGAGTAATGCCAGGCAGCTACCGTATTATCAATTATGCACTCCGACCAGCAAAGGCGATTGAGCGGAGAATGCTATGCGCGGCTTTCGAACGTCTGCATCCGTTTCAGCGTGTTGAGCGTTATCGTTATGTGGGATTTGGTTCGATCTACTTCAGCGATTTCCAGCTTCTTCACCGAGAGCTCGGCATAACGGACATGCTCAGCATTGAAAAGGATGTCTCGGCGAAAGCCTGTTTCCGATTTAACCGCCCTTACAAGTGCATTCGCTTGAAGTTTGCGACATCCGCGGAAGTTTTGCCGACCCTCGATTGGAAACGACGGACGATTCTTTGGTTGGATTACGACGATCGACTCAATGTGGACCTCCTAGGGGATATCGCAACCGCTTGTTCGCGCGCTACCAGCGGTAGCCTGATCGTTGTTTCAGTTAATGCGCAACCCGATTCCGAGCCAAATAAAGAAGACCGCGATCAGTATCAAGAGAAGACTGGTAAGTCTTTTGACTTTAATGACTACCGGATACGTATTGCAAAAGAGCTTATTGGAGACAAGTTGCCCGCTGGTACCTCAGGAGCCGATTTGCGTGGACAAGGGCTCGCTAAAGTTTTCCGAGAGATCATACACAACGAAATCGCTGAACAGCTTTCCATTCGCAATGCAATGTTACCAGCCGAAGAAAAGATGCTTTATCGGCAACTTTTTCATTTTCGCTACAGGGACGGAGCGCAGATGCTAACGGTGGGTGGGATTTTGTATCGAGCGGCGGAAGAACAAATCGTTGCAGCATGCGGGTTTGATAAATTGTCGTTCGTACGAAGTAGCTCAGAACACTATAGCATCAAGGCCCCCTGCCTAACGGCAAAAGAAATCCGCCATCTTAATTCTCAACTCCCGACGAGGTCTTCTATCAAACTTCGTGCGCCCGGCGTGCCAGATGCGGATATTCGGCATTATTCTGAGGTGTATCGTTACTTCCCAGCGTTCAGTGAAATACTCTTCGCGTGATGTTGATGAACCCCGTGGCACTTATCGAAGCTCACGCGGCTGAACTCCGTGCTCTTGGCGTGCAGCGCATCGGCGTCTTCGGGTCTTTCGCTAGGGAAGAAGCCACGCTGGAGAGCGATGTGGATGTGTATCTGGAGTTCGCCAAGGGCCGAAAGAACTACGATAATTTCTTTGCTATCCATGAGCTGCTCGAAGGACTCTTTGGTAGACCCATTGACCTCGTGACGGACGGTTCGTTGAGTGAACGAAAAGCTCGCCTCATCCTTCCCACGGTGCGTTATGCCACCCTCAACGCTTGAGTTGCTGCGCGATATTCTCCAAGAAGCCGACTTCCTGGCCACTCAAATGGTACAGACTTCACTCGAGTCTTTCGTCCGTGACGAAGTGAAGAAGCGCGCCTTCGTGCGCAGCCTTGAGATCATTGGGGAGGCGGCAAAAAAGATTCCACAGGACATCCGTGACCAATTTCCCACAATTGAATGGAAGAAGATCGCGGGGATGCGAGACCGACTCATTCACGATTACGTGGATGTAGATTACTTTATCGTGTGGGATGTCGCCGATACCAAGGTTCCAGAATTGGCGGAACTGTTACGACTGGTTGTCAAATCGTTCGGCAAGACAGACTGAGCATTCGTCGACGCAAGGCCGCGTTAATGTAGCTGCTCATGGGGCAGATGGGTGCGGGCGCGAGCCTTGGCCAAGCGCATCAGGTGTTCTAACTGTGAGTAGTGGTTTAATTCGGCGGTTTCTTCTGGTGACAGGCCAGTTGTTTTCTCGCGGTGGATCAAATCTGCTACTTGGGCTTTTGCCTCGTCCGACGGTTGGAAGGCGACGATTCCGCTTGGTGTTGTCCCTGCGGCAATAAAGTCGATGATTTCTTCGTAGGCTCGAGTCATGGACATACAATAACCTCTCCTTGGTTCAGAGAACCAAATTTGCCGTTCAATACGAACTATGTCAACGCGCGAACACAACGGTGAACCCCACCCACGGCCTGTTCCATTTCTTTTTGACTGTTACTGACATCAAGCGAAAACCGAATCATCTGCCGCGAGGCGGTGGAGTCCGGTTTCATCGCCTTAATCACATGCGACGGCTCGTCCGAATCCGCCAGGCAGGCCGAACCCGACGAGGCGCAGATGCCTTCCTTGTCGAGCAGGATGAGCAAGGCTTCGGATTCAATGCCGTGGAAGGTGATGTTGCTCGTGTTCGCGAGGCGCTGCGTTGTGTGGCCGTTCAGTTCCGTGTTGGGAATGGCATTGAGAATTCCTTCTTCTAATTTGTCTCGAAGCGGACGGACTTTCTTCTCATATTCAGGGAGATGCTTGCGTGCCAATTGCGCGGCTTTGCCCATGCCGACAATGAGGGGTACGCTTTCCGTGCCGCCGCGCAGACCGCGCTCTTGATGTCCGCCGTACAGATACGGGGAGATCGGTGTCTTCCGTCGCACGTAGAGCGCGCCAATGCCTTTCGGTGCGTGCAATTTGTGCCCAGTCAGTGACAGGTAGTCGAGCGGCATCCGCTGAACGTCGAGTGGTATCTTCCCCGCTGCTTGGACCGCGTCGCAGTGAAAGAGCACCCCACGCGACCGACACAGCTCGGCAATCTCCTTGACAGGGAAGAGCACCCCCGTTTCGTTGTTGGCCCACATCAACGAGACCAACGCGGTCTCATTCGTGATCGCGTTGTCCAGGTCGGCCAATGTCAGCAACCCATCACGATCAACGGGCAGATAGATGACACGGTAGCCCTCTTTCTCCAACGCGAGGCAGTAGTTGAGGACCGACGAATGTTCGACCGCCGAGGTGACGATGTGGCGTTTGCCGGGATTCGCTCGCAAGGCCGCATGGATTGCCGCGTTGTTGCTCTCCGTCGCGCAAGACGTGAACAGCACCTCTCTGGGATGCGCGCCAATCAGGT
>JABFSC010000065.1 GCA_013140885.1 Deltaproteobacteria bacterium
TGATTCTGCTGGTTGGCATACCCGTTCAATAGCGGGTGCGGAAGGTAGGGGAATCTTCGGGGCGCGAATGGCGATGGTCATAGAGGCGGGTGGTGGAGACATTGGCGTGGCCCATCCATTCTTGCACCTTGGCGATGTCGGCGCCGTTCTCCAAGGCATTGGTGGCCGCCGTCGCGCGGAGGGAATGGACGCAGAACCCTCGCACACTCTCGGTAATGCCGACTTGCTTACCATACTTCAGCACGACCTCTTGCAGCACCGATTCTGGGTGCAGCGGTTTACGCAACGTCCCGGTCACATAATTCTTCACTGGGCGAAACAACGCACCCGCGAGATCGTTTGTATGTCCGGCCAGCTCCAGATACTCGGTGACCAGTCGCTGGGTCTCTGGATGGACCGGGACATAGCGCACCTTGCTCCCCTTCCCTTCCACGCGCAGATGCAGCACGCCGGAGCGCATCTGCACATCACCAACGGTCAACTTGCACAGTTCTTCCCGGCGCAAGGCATGATGAGCCAAAGTAGAAAGGATCGCCCGATCCCGTTTCCCTTTGAGCGTATCCGAGGCGGGTGCCGCCAATAGCCGCCTCGTCTGCTCATCACTCAACGCAGGCGTGAGCCCTTCGTGGGCGGTCATCTTTGGGCGTTTCACCCCGTTGACGGGATTGAGCAGCACGGCATTGTCTTCGCACAGCTTCTTGAACAAGGATGAGAGTGCCGATAACTTCCGACGAATAGTGGATTCCCCACAGCCCCGCCCTTCCAAGTTCTTGCGCCAGGCAATCACATGGGCACGAGAGACCTGCCGGAGCTGGAGAGGCGTCGCCACCGTAGCAAAGGCCATGAACTCTTTGACATCCCGCTCGTAGGCTTTCTTGGTATTGGCGTTATCGAGATTGGCGAACCACTCCACTTCGGGGGGGATATCGGCCAGGTCGTAGAAGTCAGCAAGCGGAAGCGCACCAGGGTTTCGCAACAGCAACGCAGTCGAGTCCATCGAGACACCTCCAAAGCCCCCGAAACTACCCGAGATAATATGTTTTATCCAGTTCTCTCCCCACCCTTGCCGCACCTCGCGCACTCCGCCACAATAGCCGGTCACAATGACAGTGTAAAAAAGGAGGCAGCCGCATGGAACAAAATTCGCGTGCTGAGGAGCAGTTAGCCCCGTCCTGGGGTGAGTTTCTGCGGGACTATCAGCGGCTGATGGACGAAGTCCTGCCCTATCTGCCCGTCGCGGAGCAAGTGCTCTATCACCGCCTGTTTCGCTTGTCACACGGCCGCCGCAGTCCCTACGTCCAATGTCGTTACGACGAACTGGCACGACTCTGCGGGCTCTCGCTACGGACCCTGCAACGGGCCCTCAAGGGGCTCAAACAGAAACAGGTGGTTAAAACCGTGTGGCAGAGTCATGGCGCCACGACCTTCACCGTACGCTTGCCCTGGGAGCTGGCCCGCAAACCCGCTTTTTTACCGCGGCAGGAACGGTTGCTGGTGCCCTCCCCTCCCCGCTTCGCCTTGGCGACGCCTCCCGTGTATGACGCCTTTACCCCCGAAGACCGAGAGCTGTTCCTGACCTGTAAACGCAGTCTGAGTCCCGAACGACTCAACGCCTTCACCGAAGAGGCGGTGGAATGGCTCAGTGCGCAGGCCCACGGCGATCCCACCGCCTTCTCGGATGAGCGGCTGCGAGATAAGGTCGATGAATTTGTCTTCCATGAGGTGTTCGGCCCTGATCGTAGAGAGCGGTACGAACCTTTGTTTCGGCATGTGGACGCCGCACTTGCAGATGTGAATAGTGATTAAGATGATTACTCCGCGTCAAATCAATCAGCGATTTCGCCCCTAACCGATCTCGCACATACAAGATCTAGGAAAGTCCTGCGACCGTGGAAATTGCTTAATAATCTTTAAAACTTTAAATAAATGTATGCTCTGCTAGCATACTCTTTAGTCTTCACATTGAGGCATTAAAGCGACTTGGTATCTTCGCTTTTACGTTTCTGCGGATGAAGGGTACGAAATGAATGACGATTGAGCTAAACTGGACCAGGTGGTGATGTGCAAGAGCGTAAGAGAAGAGTTCCCACAATAAGAACTCTCAAGTTCTCATTTTCCTTTCTCCGCAATCTTTGATAATCGTTAGTTCCTTCAAAAGGAGAATCTGACACTTTTAGTAGTGTCGCCTGCAGGTATCCTCAGACTCCATAAGTGGAGGGTATCCTGATGCATTTATTTCTTCTTTGGCCCATCTCTCTCTTTTAGCAATACTGGCTATACTGGAATACGCACCACAAACTTTAAAAGTTTAAATAAATTTTTATTTACATCGACTCAGGCCCTCCTGAATAAAGCGTATCAGTATATCTTTGACCTTTTGACGAGAAGCTACTGCGTAACTCTTAAGCTCTGTATGGACTCGAGTCGGAAGCTGGAAGGTCATTGTGGTTGTTGGTTCTTGACCTGCAACAAATTCATTGATCTTTTCTTCGGCGACTACTGCTGCTGGAAACACCGTGCTCTCTATCACCCCCGATCTACGGGCGCCGACAATTGAGAAATCTTTCTTACTCACTGGATCACCTCCATCACCTCTGTAACAAATGCCTCAATCTCTTGGGCTGCCTTATGGGTACTGTCGTGTTCCACAACAGATAAACCGCGCGCCAGAGCTTCCTGATATACTACGGAATCGTGAAGAATTGCGTCAAATACAGGGTACCCTAAGCTATGTAAGTAATCTTCTGACTTTTGACCTATAACGGTACCCCTCTTGGACATAGTTATCACGATAGCCCCCTTAACTTCACCTTTTATTGATACAACTTCGCGAACAACCTGTTCGAAGAACCCTTGGGTGCTGGCTACGTCAGGCTGACTAGGTCGTGTTGGAACAATAATGAAGTCGGCTACAGCCACAGCCGCGCGTGCAGTTTCTGTGATTCGACCACCACCATCAATGATAATGAGATCATATTTGTCCTTCAGGACCTTAATCTCTTGATGAAGGTTCCGAGTAGGTAGACCGATTACTGTTACATGGGGTGAGGTGCCATTGCGAACGGCTGCCCAATCAAGCGCTGTCGCCTGAGGGTCGGCATCAACAAGCAGTACATTTTTCCCGCGACAGGCAATGTGTGCAGCAAGATTAGTAGCGATGGTGCTCTTTCCAGTACCACCTTTTTGATTAACAACGCAAATAACCATCCTCATCCTCCATTAAACATTAAAATAAACTTTAAATTTTTAATATAAGATTTAAAGTAACATAGCAACCGGATCATTCCGCTCACTCAAATGCCTAAAATTCTAGGAACAACTCGCATTGAAATTCCCGTACGTAATCGCCACCCCCATACCCCGAAGTGATTAGTCATTGATAGAACTGGTTGCAAGTTTACGAAGTTGCAAAAGTGCAGTAAAGAGAAGGGGTTGAGCGAGCCGCGTGCGGAGCGCTCCGGGAGGGAATACGATGGCGAGGATTGACTCATGTCCTGTGGAAAAGCCCG
>JABFSC010000431.1 GCA_013140885.1 Deltaproteobacteria bacterium
CGACGCGAACCTGTTGCTTGATCCCGACGTGCTTGATGCCCTCAAACAGCGCACGCCTCCGTGCTTTCTCGTGTCCGCGAATGGGTCGCCTAATCATCTGGTGTGGCGTGTGGGCTGGCTGACGCAAGAAGCGATCGCGGCTGGGCAGGCCGCCGTTCAACATGCCGATCAATTGATGCTCACGAGCGTCGAACGCTCCGACAGGGCATTGTCGAGTGAAGGCGCTCCGTACTGCGTCAAAATTACCGGCAAGGACGATCTTCCGCGTGGATGGAAACTGTTAATCGACCGCGCATCGAAACGGCCCGCGGATGTGATGGAAAAATACACTGTTCCTCCCATCGAGAACTGGATCGTGCGGAAACTGTGTGAAACGGCGGTTACCCCGAATGTCGTGACGCTACTCGCCCTTGCCGTGGCGCTGTCCGCGGCTTCTCTGTTCTACGAAGGATGGTTTCTGCTCGCGCTGGCCTGCGCCTGGGTGGCGACCGTGCTGGATGGCGTCGATGGAAAACTCGCGCGCGTCAAGCTGATGACCTCGTCGATTGGCAGGCTCGGTCAGGTGACGGGGTTGTTCCATGAAAGTGCTTGGTATCTGGCGTGGGCCGCGTACCTGGCGCGCATCTATGATCCCGTCGCGTGGGAAGTCGGGACCGCGCTTGCCATCTGTAATGGCTGCGATCAGGCGCTGACAGCGGCGTTTATGCAGTTTCGTGGCAAACCGCTCAGCGCCATGTCGCGCTTCGATCACTGGTTCAATGTTATCGGTGGACAGCGACGAATCTACCTCGCCATGCTGCTTGGCGGATTTCTCACGAGTATGCCGTTCCAGGCGCTCCAAGTGGTGTTGTGGTGGGCAGTCGTCACGGTGTTCATCCATTTGGGACGGGTGAGTTACCATGTGATACGGAACGTTATTGAGCGGTTCACCCCGAAACGCAGGTTGTCGTGAAAAGCCGAGACGTGATAATTGCTTATGCCGTGCGGTGCGGAGGCGATGGTTCTTTCGTCCGACGAAGTGGAGAAACTCGTGCAGCTTGACCTTTTCCCAGCGGAGAAAAAGACCGCACGGTCCAGAAGTAATGGGACCGCGAACAAATTGGGGGACACGGATAGGCAGGTGCACGACTGGTATCGGTTCGTCCTCTCCTTTCCGCCACATTTAGTTCGTGAATATCTGACGCGGTTCGGGTTGAAAAAAGGCGATACCCTGCTTGATCCCTTTTGTGGCACGGGGACAACGCTTGTCGAAGCAAAACTGCATGGCATAGCCAGTATCGGAATTGAGGCCAATGCGATGGCCCACTTTGCGAGCACCGTCAAAGTGGACTGGCATCTTGATCCCGATCTCCTCATCAAACGCGCCACGTTGACGGCAAAACACGCACACCAGCTCATTGCCGCGGAAGGACAATCGGCGGCAAGGACATTGCCGCCAGAAGCGGAAGCGCTGCTCCTCAAGGATTCGATTAGTCCCTTGCCGCTACATAAGAGTCTTGCGCTGCTCGAACACATCACGAGGGCGGACCCCTCGAGCTGCCAACGCCACGAACTGTTAGCGTTCGCGAAAGCGCTGGTATTCTCTATCAGCAATCTGCATTTTGGTCCCGAAGTGGGAGTCCAGCGCGACAAGAAAGCCGACGCGCCTGTGGTCGAAAGTTGGCTCGCTGAAGTGGACGCGATCAGCCGGGATTTACGTCAGGTGCGGTACTGCGAGACCTCCGCGATCGTGCATCGCGCGGATGCTCGACAATTGACGACGTTGTTGCAGCCTCACAGTATTGACGCGGTGTTCACCTCCCCGCCCTATCCCAATGAGAAGGACTATACCCGCACGACCCGCCTGGAATCCGTGCTGCTTGGTTTTATTCGGAATAAGGAGGAGCTGCGCGCCTTAAAGAAAGGACTCCTTAGATCAAATACTCGCAATGTGTATAAGGGCGATGATGATGACACCTGGATCGCCGAACACGCGGCGATCCAAACGATAGCGGAGGAGATAGAAAACCGCAGAATTGCTCTGAGAAAAACCTCTGGGTTTGAAAAACTCTACGGTAAGGTCACTAAGCTGTATTTTGGGGGGATGGCGCGTCACCTCGCCGAGTTACGGCCATTTCTGAAGCCCGGAGCGTATCTGGGCTATGTGGTAGGGGACCAAGCTTCGTACCTCCAGGTGATGATTCGCACCGGTCAGCTCCTGGCCGACATCGCTTCATCTTTAGGATATCGGGTGGTGAGTATCGATCTGTTCCGTACTCGTCTGGCGACGGCCACGCGACAGCAGCTTCGGGAAGAAGTGGTGGTCTTGCAATGGCCCGGTTGCCCCAAAGGATAACGCGATGCCAAAGGAGAGTAATCGCTATGCCAGACTGATCGAGAAAATTTTTGAGCGCGCTTACACGAAGGGCGCGCGGGAGGTGGCGTTCCGTCGTGAGGATTTAATCACCACCGCCGCGCAACTGGGGATTGCCTTGCCGAAGAACCTTGGCGATGTCGTCTATAGTTTTCGCTATCGGGCCGCTTTGCCAGAGGCTGTGCGGAAACGAGCGCCTCGTGGCTTGGAGTGGGTCATTCGTCCGACAGGACAAGCACAGTACGCCTTCTCCTTAACGGCCATGCCACGCATACTGCCCAACTTGCTCCTCACGGAAACAAAAATTCCCGACGCGACTCCAGGAATCATCGCTAGGTATGCGCTCAACGACGAACAAGGGCTGTTGGCGAGGTTGCGATACAATCGACTGATCGATATTTTTACCGGGGTCACATGCTATTCGCTTCAGAGCCATCTGCGGACAACACTCCCAGGGATGGGGCAAGTCGAAACGGATGAGTTATACGTTGGTGTGGACCAGCGTGGTGCTCAGTATCTCTTTCCCGTGCAAGCGAAAGGGGGAAGCGATCAACTGGGTATCGTTCAGATTGAACAGGACTTCGCGCTGGGAGCCGTCAAATTTCCCCAGTTGATCTGTCGCCCACTCGCGGCGCAGTTCATCGAAAACAATTTGATCGCGCTCTTTTCCTTCGAGGAAGGGGAGAACGGAGTGGGCCTTAGTGATGAGAGACATTATCGCTTGGTGCCGCCTGAACAGATGACCGATGAGGATTTAGTCACCTATCGGAACAGAACAATAAAGAGCGGTTAAGCGGAACTTCACGAGTCGTTTTCTCACCTTACGGAAAGATCGCCAATATCGGGTGATTCACTTTTTCAGGGCATGTCGAACGACTTGTTTTGACTTGCCCGAAACTTGCGTTAGCCCTGCCTTGAACTTCCCCCAGACAACTTATACACCAACGTCCCCTTCGCCACCGGCTCGCCATCTGGAGACGAGACAGTCACATCGACAAACACCACACTGCGTCCCCGGCGCACAATGCGCGCCTCGGCGACGAGGTCCACGCCTTCCGCCGCCGCCAGATAATGCACCGTCATGCTCGCCGTCGCGCCACGCGTGATTTCTGGTGGGACATTGGACCACACGGCCACGACCCCGGCG
>JABFSC010000332.1 GCA_013140885.1 Deltaproteobacteria bacterium
GAGGATGGTGACCACGTCCCGTTCGCAGAGCTGCTCAGGACAGGACGCTGTCCAGCTCCGGCGAAAATCCTCGGGGCCTTGCGATGGACCTTCCGTGAGCAAGGCGAGAATCCGCTCCCAACTGGCTTGGGCCTGACTCGTGAGTTGATATTCCTCGTGTTCCGTCAGGCACGGAGAATGGCCAAGTTCGGAGAAAAAGCGTTGGAGGAGTTCATCGCAGGAGTGTGTGTCTTTCTTCGCTGAAGAGTTGTGATCCGCGTCAGACGTAATGTTGAGGTCCAAGGTGTCCGCCAGATTTCCCCTTATGTTTCTCATTAGATGGTCTCCTTGCCCACTCACAACCCAAAGGGCATGCCAGAAGCGGGAGACGACGAGCAGCAAGAGAACCTGCTGATTTTTCACGAGTTTTATCGTGCCCAGCAGCGCAGGTGTCCGGTGTGGTCTCGTGGAGGGTGTATCAATGTTGATGTGGAGGTGTGGCACGTGAGATACAGGGGCGCGCTCGCGGACCGTGCGTGACACTAGCGGGAAAAGTGCGCGCGTTGCCTTGCGCTTCCCGTCCTCAGCTATGCTATAAGCGGTCAGTTACGCAAAAGGAGGGAATCGTATGAGTCGTTACAGTGCGGAAGGCAGTGCCGGGCCACGAGCCGCGGCGGGGTGGCAGCTCAGCCATATTTCATCACCCAGCGGTCTCTTTGGCGCCAACGGCATGCGCATCGGGCCAGATGGTCGGCTGTATGTCGTGCAGGCGTTTGGCAGTCAAATCAGCGCCGTGACCACGACCACCGGTGCGTGTGAAACCATCTCGCCAGTCGGAGGGCCCATCGTCGCGCCCGACGACATCACCTTTGACTCACACGGCGTGATGTATGTCACCGAGGTCATGAATGCGCGGGTCACCGCGCGCACCGCCGATGGCAAAACGCGAGTGATCGCGGACAACGTCCCTGGAGCGAACGGCATCACGACCTATCAGGATCGGCTGTTCATGGACGAGTGCCGTCCCGATGGCCGACTGTTTGAGCTGTATGCCGATGGCCGTGCTCCACGGGTGCTGGCGGAAAATCTGGCGCTCCCGAACGCGCTCTCCGTCGGTCCCGATCAACACCTCTACTTTCCGCAGATCGCCGCTGGTGAGATTTGGCGCATCCCGCTCACGGGTGGCACGCCACAACGCTTCTTCTCTGGGCTCGCCATCCCGACCGCCGTGAAGTTCGACAGCAAGGGGATGCTGACCACCACGCAGGCCGGCAATGGTGAAATCCTCAAGATTGATATTCAGAGTGGGGCGAAAACGCTGGTGAGCAAGGTGCGGCCAGGGATCGATAACTTCGCGCTCGATGCCGCGGACCATCTCTTCATCTCGCATTTCATTGATGGTGGCGTCGCGGAGATTCTCAGTAATGGACAAGAACGGGTGCTGGTCCCCGCCGGATTTTTGGGCCCAATGGGGTTAGCAATCAGTAGTAACGGTGGGCTCTATGCCGCTGACGGCATGAGCGTCGTCGCCATCTCCGCTGACGGACAACGGACCCGTCCGGGGATGTTACTGGATGAAGGTTTCCCAGGTTTCGTGCGTGGGTTGGCCGCCGGTCCGGGTGGCGTTCTGTATGTGACGACATCAGCGGGCAGCGTGGCCTCGTATCATCCGGGGACTCGCGCCACCACCACGCTCGCGTCCGAGCTGAACGAATTGCTGGGTCTTGCGCGCGCCGCCGACGGCTCAGTAATTGTTGCCGAAGCCGGGGCTGGGCGGGTGCTCAAAGTGGACTCAGCTGGTACCACGTCTTCCATCGCGCAGGGGTTGAGTCGTCCGGCTGGCATCGCCGCCGCTGCTGATGGTTCTTGTTATGTGAGTGAGGCTGGGCGTGGCCGCGTCGTGAAGCTCAATGGCGGCATCTCCACGGTCGTGGAAGGATTGCAAACTCCGCACGGTGTGGCGCTGGCGGGCGATCAACTGCTCATTCTTGACACGGGGAGCAAAGAACTCATCGGCTTCTCGCTGACCACGAAACAACGACAAACGCTGGCATCCAATCTGCCGCTGGGTGCGGCCCCTGGCATCACCCCGAAACCACTGATGGGAGTCCCGGGCCTCATCCCTGGTCCCTTGTCGCCATTCTCTGGTCTGACGGTCGGCGCCGATGGCACGATCTATATCTCAGGTGATGGAGAAGGCAGCATTTTGGCGTTGAGGAAAGCGTAGGGCAGGTCGGAGTCGCAGGCAGTTCAGAGTTCGGACTGTTCGGAGTTTGTTTCGAGGAAGGAGCATGGCATGTATCGCTACGTTATTTGCATGGTGGGTGTTGCGTTGCTGTGGTCTGGAACTGTTAGTGAAATTTTCGCCGAAGATATGAAAAAGGAGCCTCCAATGGCGACAAGTACACAGTCAGGAATCGCGAGTCAGTTTATTGGCACGTGGAAAATGGTGTCGGTTGAAGAACGGAAACCGAATGGCGAATTGGTGGAGCCGCGGTATAGCGCGCGGCCCAGCGGCTACATCATGTACGACGCGACTGGCCATGTCGCCGTGCAGATCATGAAGCCGGGCCGCCCCCGCTTCGCTTCGGATGATGCCGCGCAGGCCACCGCAGCGGAGGCGAAGTCCGCGTTCGATGGCTATGGCGCGTACTTCGGCACCTACGAGATCCATGAAGCCGAGGGGTATGTCATTCACCACGTCGAGGGGAGCGTCTTCCCGAACTACGTAGGCAGCGATCAAAAGCGCGGCTTCGAATTTTCAGGGGACCAACTGATTCTGAAGCCGCCGCCGCGCCAAGTGGGCGGCGCGCAACATACCACGCGGGTGACTTGGCAGCGGGTCAAGTGACATACCGGACACGGGGATGCACGCCGTTGCGAACGAGGAAATTCCCCGTTAAGCACAATGGCACGAAAGGATGGAACCATGAGAACTACCTATTACTCTATCGCGATGTTGGTCGGTGCCGTGCTTTGTGGGGCGTTGTATTCGGGAGTGGCGGCAGCGGAAATCTGGGAGGCTGACAGTTCAACAGTATCCTCGGAGGTCTCCTCCGCTCCCCAGGTGCAACTCGCCCGCAATCCCCACCACGAGGAAAAACACCAGAGGAAACACTACGAGCCCGAAGACCATAGCCGCCCACGCCGCCACGAGACTGAAGAGTATGATCGGCCAGGTCGCTCTGATGACCGCCGAGCCCGCTCGGTTGTCTGTCGGTCGAGAAACTATGACTACAACGATTGTTCGCTCAATCGACGAGGGCGAGATGTGCGCCTGGTCCGCCAATTAAGCGATACGCGCTGTCGGCGAGGCGATAATTGGGGCACGAATCGGAATGGGGTCTGGGTCGATCGTGGTTGTAGCGGCAAGTTCGAGGTCGAATAGGACACACTTCACGAGGAGTCACAGAGAGGAGAAAAAAGCATTCGTCATGGCAAATACATCTGCAATCACCCCTATCCCTTCGGCGACGGTCATTCTTGTCCGCGATGGCGGTGCCGGGCTCGAAACCTTACTCTTGCGGCGCAACTCAAAGATCGCGTTTCATGGCGGTGCATGGGTGTTCCCCGGTGGACGGATTGATCCCGAGGATTATCCCGCCGATCAACAGCAAGGCGATCTCGCGGCGGCTCGCCAAGCCGCGGTTCGTGAAGCGCAGGAAGAAGCGGGTCTGACCATCGCGTTGGATTCGCTGGCGTGGATCGCGCACTGGACGACCCCAGTCGGGAGACCGGAGCGCTACTCCACCTGGTTCTTTATCGCCCAGGCGGGTTCCGAGGCCGTGCAAATCGACGGTGGTGAAATTCACGACCATCGCTGGATGCAACCCGACCTCGCCCTGGCCGCGCAACGGACTCAAGAAATTGAATTGCCTCCGCCCACGTTTGTGACGCTGACGAAACTGCTCGCCTACCCGTCGGCGTCTCATGCCCTTACTGATTTCGCGCGGAGAGAGCCGGAAATTTTCACGCCGCGTTATCACAAGCTCGATGACGGCGTGTGTTCTCTGTACGTGGAGGATGACGGCTACGAGAGTGGCGAGATTCATCACTCGGGCCGTCGTCACCGGCTGTGGATGATGGACAGTGGCTGGCGGTATGAAAACTCGCTTTGAAAAAGTCTAAGAGTCTAGGAGTCTGGGAGTCCAGGAGTCTGAGAGTCTTCGACTCCCTAGACTCCTAGACTTCTAAGGTGATTTTCCCGAAATTCCGATTCTCTTCCATATACCGATGCGCCTCCGCCGCTTGCGCTAGTGGAAAAGTGCGATCAACAATGGGCACGATCCGCCCACTCGCCAGTAGCGGAAGCCAGCGACGACGAAACCGTTGCGTGATGTCGATTTTGTCCGCCAGGGGACGGCTACGGAGCACCGAGCCAAAGATTTGCAGCCGCTTGCCCATAATCAGTTGCAGATTCGCTTCGACTTTGACCCCACCCATCAATCCCACCAACACCAACCGCCCACTAACCTTGAGACTCTGAAGATTCTGATTCCAGTAGCCCGCGCCAATAAAATCCTCAATCAGCTCAACACCCTGCCCGTTGGTGACTTCTTTGATCCAGTCAGCGAAATCCCGTTCCTTATAATTGCACCCCGCCGTCGCGCCCAGTTCGAGACAACGGCGGATCTTATCTTCGGAACCGGCAGTGACAAGCACACGCGCGCCCACCTCGCGTGCCATCTGAATCCCAGCGGTGCCCACCCCACTGGCGGCGGCATGAATCAAGACCGTCTCATCCTTTTGTAAATCACCGAGCGTGAAGAGCGTCTCCTGCGCGGTGAAAAAGACTTCCGGGACAGCGGCGGCTTGCGCGAACGACCATCCCGCCGGAATCGGGATCGCCATGCGTGCGTCCAGCACCGCTTTCTCCGCATACCCACCACCACCGACAAGCCCACACACACGGTCTCCTACCGCAATCCCCGTGACAGCGGCTCCAACACGTTCCACTTCCCCCGCCAATTCAAGCCCAAGAATATCGGATTCACCGGGGGGAGGAGGATATAACCCGCGCCGCTGCAAAGTGTCGGCGCGGTTGAGTGCCGTGGCGCGCACACGCACGACAACTTGTTCCGCTGTTGGTTGAGGGTCGGGAGCGGTCGCGAGGTGTAACACTTCGGGGCCGCCTGGCGTTGTAAAGGTGACTGCTTGCATGAAACCTCCCATCGAGTCATCGGGTCATTGAAAAAAGGATGGAATCACTCATAACATTCAATTGAGAATTGAGTCAGTGTCTCAATCGTCTTATGACTCAAGAAAATGGAGGAAGACCATGCCAGTCAAACAAGTCACCCCACCACAAGCCAATGACATCATGCGGAAGGACAGTCAGGTTGTGTATCTTGATGTGCGCACCGTGCCGGAGTTCACCAATGGCCATCCGCAACGTGGGCTCAATATCCCCGCCTTTTTCTTTCAAGCTCCAGGGCAACCAACCCCCAACCACGATTTTCTCAAAGTCGTCGAGGCGAACATCCCCAAAGATGCGGTCGTGATTGTCGGTTGTCAGGCGGGTGGACGGTCTCAACGTGCCGCCGACATGATGACGCAAGCCGGCTACACGAATGTGTCCAACATGCAGGGCGGGTTTGGCGGTGGACAAGATCAAGCCGGTCGTGCCGTGCCTGGGTGGAAGGACGCCGGGCTGCCCGTTAGCACTGACAATGGTGACACGGTCAGTTACTCAGCGCTCGCGGCCAAGGCGGGGGTGAAGGTGTGAGCTTCGGAAAGGTAAAACCCTGATGACGGAGAGGGACAATGGCGAAGCGTTTTACACTCGAATACTGGCGAGAGGACAATTGGTATATTGGAAGACTCAGAGAAGTTCCGGGTGTCTTTAGTCAGGGGGAGTCCCTTGAAGAGCTAGAAGAAAATGTCAAAGATGCCTATCGCATGATGGCTGAAGAGGAGCCAGGCTCTCACCCCGAAGCGCATACCAAGGAACTTGAGATCGAAACGTGAAACGGGGCGATCTTCTCAGAGAGCTTGTCGATGCCGGATGCTATTTGGTCCGGCACGGGAAAAGGCATGACATCTACGCCAATCCAAAGAACGGGAAGAAGGCCCCGGTCCCTCGCCATGTCGAAATCAAAGATGGACTTTGCGAGTTAATCAGAAAACAGCTCGGCGTGGGGTAAGTACCTCTTCGATCCATGACGCGATAGCGCGCTCCTATCGAGCAAGGGGAATTTCCTGTCGTTCGCCCAATGCTTCGTTGATAATAATCAGCTTCCCCTGATCTCCAGCCCCCAACTGCACATTGGCATTGAGCAACTCAATGCCGTACACAGTTCCGTCGGGAGCAATGTCGATGTTGATCTCGTCGCTGATATGGAGGGTTTCTACCTGCTCCGTTCTTTCGTGCAACCGAAGGTAGGCGATGTTGTAGCGTGGATCATAGGTGAATTGCATGAGATGTGCTCCTGTTCACGAGAAATACCGGACGATAACCGTAATCACCAGCCACCCCTCTTCTTCAACCGCATACGCCTCTACCTGTTTGGTCGTGTACCGACGGCCTCGCCATTCGTCATTGAAGGCAAAGTCCCGCCGGAACCCTGTTCTGCCCAATTTCGCTGGGAAGCGTTCACCAGTTTCCACAGTCGTTATCACTTCGGCTTCGGTGGCACCCCGTTCAGCCAGTCGCCCTTGGGCATGGGGATGGAGGCGGACGCTCATGGTTGACCTACTCAAATTTTCCTTCAGTGCGCGACGTTTGCTCTTGCCGAGGCATACCCCAACGCCTGCAAATACGCTTCCACCGCTGGGCGCAGCCCCAGATACAGAGCATCGCAAATGAGTGCATGCCCAATCGACACTTCCAACAGACCGGGCAGATGCTGCGCCAGGAACGGCAAGTTCTCCAGGTTCAGATCATGCCCGGCATTCACACCCAGGCCAACTTCCTGGGCCGTCAACGCCGCCTGATGATACCTGTCATAGACTCGTTCACATTCCGCCGTGGCGAACATCTTGGCATAGTGCTCGGTATATAACTCGATCCGGTCGGTGCCGAGGTCCTTCGCTCGCCGGACTTGGTCAACATCGGGCTCCAAAAAGAGACTACTGCGAATGCCGTGCGCGCGGAGCTGCTTGAGTACATCCCCAAGCCACACCGCATCCCCGGTTAGATTCCACCCAGCATTCGAGGTCAGGACGCCAGGGGGATCCGGGACGAGGGTACACTGCGCGGGACGCACGCGACAGACGAGGTCAAGAAATTCCGGCGATGGGTAGCCTTCGATATTGAACTCAACCAAGAGCATCGCCGCCAGATCCAGCACATCTTGCTTGCGGATATGGCGCTCATCAGGACGCGGATGGACGGTGATGCCATGACATCCCGCCGCGATACACGTGCGCGCCGCCTGGATGACATTGGGCTGATCGCCACCACGGGCGTTACGCAGCGTGGCGATTTTGTTGATGTTGACGCTGAGGGTGACCATACGACTCAGCGCAATTCCTTCCTATACTCGACGGGCGCAACGTGGACGGTGTGCATGATCGTTCCGCGCGGTGTGACGCTCTCCGCCACCCGTGGATATGTCGGTGCATCCAGTGCTTGCATGTCCTTCTCTTTTCACGCGGCTTCTTACTGAGGAGGCCGTCATCATTACCAGGAGGCCGGACGGAAGAAAATGACACTCCCGCTCCTTTCCCTGGCACATTCCGCTACGAACTGGCGCGACAACCTGATCCGTATCGCACCATGACCATCGCACGGAATCGCCGCGCGCAACTTGCACGCGCTCATCCTCACCTCTAGTCTTCACGCGCTTCCACATGGTAAGAGGTTCCCGTGTAGGATGAGGAGTGAAGGAGAGAGGAAAAACATGAAGAAGCAAATGAGTCACTGGCTCTTGGGTTTCAGTTTTTTGTTCGTGGTGGAACAACCCTTAAACGCGCGTGCACTCACCGCAGCCGAGGTGATCGTCAAGAAAGCAATCGCTGACACCATGACGCCGGAGGAGCTGGCAGCATACAAGACACGTCTGGCGGCAACGTTCTCGAACCACCCCTCGCCCTCATCCATTATCTCCCAAACACCCGCTGACACTTGTACCGCGGCGACGCATGAGATCGACCCTACGCTGCCGTATGGGCCAATCGCGGATACCACGGTCGGAGCAGTGAACAACTTTGATCTGCCAATGGACATTGTTGATCCCACGTGCGCGGCCCCAACCCCTTGCACCGGAGGTGGTCCCCCGCAGGTCCCACGCGGAGCAATCTATACTGGCACTGGGACCGCGCCCGACCGGGCCTGGCGTATTCGGACCAATGCGAACTGCAGCTTGACGATCAATATGGACCCAACGTCCACGCACGACCTTGCCTTGATCGTGTATCAAGCCACCTGTTCGAGTTCGTTGGCCAACTGCGCCTGCGTGGACGACACGGGAATCGGGGGAGTTGCGGAATCGGTCACACTCAATGCCGTGGCGGGAACCGATTATTTTATCGTCGTGGATGGGTACTCAACGAATGGCACCCTCCCTGGCCCAAGTGGCCCGTATACTTTGCAAGTGACGGGCAGCGCGGGCTGCGCGTTGGTGCCGGTGGAGTTGCAGCGGTTTAGTGTGGAATAGGCAAGAAAGTCTGGGAGTCTGGGAGTCTGAGAGTCTAGGAGTCCGGGAGTCTTAGGACTCTCAGACTCCCAGACTCCCAGACTCATAGGAGCGCCGCCAACCGCGCATCCCGCGCCGCCCGCTGCCGCAGGTCCGGCTGTACCGCGATAGCCGCCTGCAATGCCCGATGCGCACTCTCTCTTCTCCCCGCTCGCAATTCGGTGAGCGCCAGTTGATACCGACATTCTCCCAAGTTCTCTCGTAACACCTGGTCATCAGGCGTAATGGCCACGGCCCGCGCGAACGCCTCTTCCGCTGGCACGTGCTGGCCACTTTGGAGCAATACGATTCCCAGATTCGACCACGCCACCGCGCGACGGGGTTGTTGTTGCACGACTGTCCGCCACTCAACGGCGGCACGCGTCAACTCTCCCAGTTGCGTGAGTACCTCGGCCACGGCATAGCGCGCTTCTGGATGCGTTGGCGATAAACGGAGCAGATGCTCAAACCGCGGCAGCGCCTCGCGCCACCGCCCCTGCTGCTGCAAGGCCACGCCGGACCGTAACAGCGCATAGCGATTGTCTGGCTCCGTGGCGAGCACCACCTCAAAATTCGCCATCGCGCCCGCATAGTCTTTCCCTTGCAACGCCGCTTCGGCCTCATCAAGCCGCAGTTTTTGCCCAAGCCGCTCCTTCGGGTCCGCCAATGTTGGTGGCGGAGTTTCGCTCGGTGCCGTGCCGCCGCCGAGGTAGCCCAATCCACGCAATCGCTCCACCGCGTCGGAATCTGGGAGCGCGGGCGTTTCACCTACGGGTGTCCCACTTGTGATTGGCTCGCCCGCGAGCATCTTCCGCAACGAAGCACTCACGTCCGGCTCAAAGGCAATGCGGTTATCCATCTCGGTCGGATCACGGGCAAGGCGATACAACTCCGCTTGTGGCGCATTGATGAATTTCCACTCCGCCGTCCGTATCGCGGTCAGCGGTGTCCAACCATAGCCAAGCCACGGCTGCTGACTTTCCACATACGCGGGCGGAATCGTCTGCGTCTCGCCTATAAGCGTGGGGCGTAAACTCACGCCGTCATTCCCAGTCACAGGCGGCAAAGCCAACAGCTCAAGCAGCGTAGGCGTGATATCAATCAACCGCGCGGGCGCGGGGCTCAGAGCGGACGCGAAGTGACCAGGAAAATGCACAATGAGCGGCACGAGCAGGGTGGAGTCATACACAAAAAATCCGTGGGTGAGTTCGCCATGTTCGCCCAGACTCTCGCCATGATCCGCCGTGACCACGGTCAGGATATTGGAGTCAGGCACCAGCTCGGCGATGCCACGACGGAGCGCGCCGATGGCCTCGTCCACACTGGCCACTTCGCCATCATACGCACCGCGTGGTCCTGGGCGCGCGAAGCCGGGCGGGGGCGTGTAGGGATCATGCGGATTGTAATAATGCACCCACAAAAACCACGGCGACCGCCAATGCCCCGTCGGCGAGCGTAACGACCGCAACCACGCGAGCGCCGCCGTGGAGATGTCCGCGGCGGGCCGTTCCAACCAGCGATCTTCAGCACTCGGAATCGCGTCATCATAATGCGCGAACCCTTGATCCAGCCCAAACATGGCGCGGAGCGGAAACCCACCGACCACCGCCCCCGTGTCATAGCCCTGGTCGCGCAGGATTTCCGCGAGCGTGGTCAGCCGCGCATCCACGACGTGGCCATTATCCTGTACGCGATGATGACGCGGCAGCAGTCCAGTCATCATTGAGGTATGCGCGGGCAACGTCAGTGGTACGGGCGACACTGCGGCGGGAAAGGCCACGCCTTCGGACGCCAGCCGATCAAAATGTGGCGTCGCATTGCGCTGCGCGACCCAGCCCAACGCATCGGGTCGCAAGGTATCAATCGTGATGAGCAAAATGTGCGGGCGTGGAGCAGTCGTGAGCAACGGCCAGGTGAGGAACAAGAGAACGCCGCAGAAACTCACGAAGAGGAGGAAACCGCGCGATGGTCGCATGGGGGGTGATCTTAGCGACGCGGCGCGTGGGAGCAAGGCACCGACCTCAAGCGGGAAGAATCGGGGAAACGGAGAATCGGAGAATCGGGGAGCGCATCTCACGAACTCCGAACTGCCCTCAACTCCGAACTGCTCTCGACTCCGAACTGTTCCCTAATTTGTCATTCATCCCACAGCATGCTACTCATAGCCCCGGTTTTTTGGACAAGGAGAACCCGCATGCTACTCGTCGAATCGCACCCCCATGCCTCAACGTTTATGGCGACCCTGTTGTTGTACGTCCCTCTCGGTGGCAGTTTGCCCACCGCGGCGGGCATGTTGGGTCCCGTGCTCGCGGTACTGTTCACCTTGCTCGCCGGGAGTCTCGTCTTCTTCCGCCGCGTCATGGGCCGCGCGTTGACCTTTCTCAGACAGCACTGGCAGTGGACACTGCTCACCGTCGCGAGCCTCACTCTTCTCAGCGGGGCACTCATCTTTTGGTGGTCATAAGGTGATTTCTGGAAAAGATTATCCCATGTAGC